>CAZCKV010000040.1:0-6870 GCA_964499385.1 uncultured Gammaproteobacteria bacterium
ACGAAGGAGGAAAAGCAGGGGCGTCGTTAAACCACGCCCATTCACAGGTTTTTGCTTCTCGAATTTTGCCGCCGGACCTATTGGAAGAATTCGGGGCCATGCGGCAATATCAAAAGAAACACAGAAGATGCCCTTATTGCGACATTATTAAAAAAGAAGAAAAAAGCTCAAGAAGGGTTTATACTGACAAAAATATTGTTGCTTTTACTCCTTATGCTTCGGCTTATCATTATGAAACCTGGATTTTTCCCCGGCGTCATATAGACAATATAATTTTCTTTAATAAAGAAGAGACCGCCTCTCTTGCTGGAGTTTTGAAAAAGATTTTGACAAAGATTTATAAAATGAACCTATCTTATAATTTTTTTCTTCATCAGGTTATCTCTGAAAAGAATCAACACTTTTATTTGAAGATTCAGCCCCGCGAAGCGGTTTGGGGAGGACTGGAGCTGGGGTCGGGTTTGATTGTCAATTCTCTAAGCCCGGAAAAAGCGGCCAAATATTTGAGAATTAATTAATTTTTTTATCAGCGATTTATGAATTTATTTTGGACAAAAATATCAGGTTTAAAAAAAGAAATTTTAGAAAGAGAAGGCGAAGAAGTGACGGTTTTTTATCAGGAAAAAGAATCAAAAAAGACGTCTAAGGATAAAAAATTTTTAAAACAGAGAAAAGAGGAAAAAATCCCCCAAGAGGAATGGTTGCCCGAAATGGGACAGGGACAGTTAGTGGTTGACATTTATGAAAAAGTTGACGTTTTAATTATTAAGTCCGCGGTGGCCGGGGTAAAGTCGCAGGACATTGACATCACTGTTGAGACGGATTTGGTGGTTATCAGGGGAGAAAGATTGAAAGACGAGCAGGACAAGATAGAAAGATATTATTATCAGGAATGTTTTTGGGGGAAATTCTCACGGACTCTTATTTTGCCCTGCCCGGTAAAACCCGATCAAGTAAGGGCTAATTTCAAAAACGGGATATTAACCATTGTCCTGCCAAAGATAGGTGAAAAAAGCAAACAACAAATAGAGATTAAGGAATAGATTAGAGATTTAGCCTTTCACAAAAACACATCTATGTTTTCATCTGGTACGCACAAAAAATATAAACATGCAGGCAGAGTAATTTTTTATTTAATAGTGATTTTAACCATCATCGGAGGTTTTTCTCTTGTTTTTCAGAAAATGTACGCCTTGACAATTTATCCCCGGGTTTATTGCTCGGACAACCTGAATCTAAGCAGCTTAGAATTTAATGAAGCCAAGCAATTGATGGAGACCTTGGTCAAGAAGATGGAAAAACAGGGTTTTTCTTTCTCGGCAAAGACTGATTTGGGAGAAAGACAAATCATAATCCACTCCAATTTAATTGCTTTGACAGATCCGGATCTTAGCCGCCAGCTTGTTTTTTTTGACGTGCAAAAAACTCTCAAAAACGCTTTTCAAGTCGGCCGGGAAGGCAATTTTATTCAAAGAACCATTGAAATGATTTCAACCCTGGTAAAAGATCGGACCATAGACTTGGTTTTTGAAATAAATCAAGAAGAAGTCATAAAAGTTTTAGCTGAGAATTTTAAGGAACTGGAAAAGCCGGTTCAGGACGCCCATATTTTGCTTTTTAACCAGGATTTGGTACTGGAAAAAGAATCACCCGGGTTTGTTTTGGACTACCAAACGGCAGTTAAAGAATTAGAAAGCAATCTTAAAAATTTCAAAAACGGAGAAATAAAGATAAACACTCTCTTAAAAGAACCCCGGATAAAATCCGAGAACGCGGAAAAAGTTTTTTCTCAGGCCCGGGATTTATTCAAATCGGCCCCTTATGTTTTGTCTTATAAAGACAGAGAGTGGATTTTGCCGCCGGAGGAAATCGGTTCGTGGTTTGAATTTAAAAGAGGAGGTTTTGACAGAGTTGTTTTAAGTTTTAATCAGGAAAAGGTTCTGGAATACCTGCAGAAAACAGCCAAGGAGATAAATGTTGATTCGATTAAACCCCGGCTTGAAATAGATAACGGCCGTGTAGTTGAATTTCAGGTTGGTCAGCCAGGGCTTGTTCTTAATCAGGAGCAAAGCGCAGTGGTTATTGCTCAGGCCGTTTTAAACAGGAAAGAACAAATAGATTTGGTGATTGATGAAATTAACCCTGTTTCCGCGTCTAAAGACACGGATAGTCTGGGGATTAAAGAGCTGGTTGGCAAAGGGTCTTCTAATTTCGCCGGCAGTCCGAAAAACAGACGCTTTAACATCAGCGTTGGAGCGGAAAAATTGAACGGCATTCTGATAAAGCCTGAAGAAGAATTTTCTTTGATTCAAGCTATTGGTCCGGTGGCCAAAGAAACCGGGTTTTTGCCAGAGCTGGTTATTAAAGGGGACAGGACCATTCCCGAATACGGGGGCGGGCTGTGCCAAATCGGGACGACGATGTTTCGTTTAGCCATTAACACGGGTTTGCCCATTACCGAAAGAACTCCTCATTCTTATAGGGTGGTTTATTATGAACCGGCGGGCATGGACGCGACGATTTACAATCCCTGGCCGGATTTGAAATTCATTAACGATACCGGTTATCATTTACTCTTGCAAACGGAGATTCAGGACAACGAATTAATCTTTAAATTTTACGAAACGTCTGACGGCCGCAAAGTGGAGACAACCGAGCCAAAGGTTTTTAATATTGTGAGTCCGGGGCCGGCGCGGTTTATAAAGACCGCGGAACTTCCTCCGGGAGAAAAAAAGAGAATTGAGTCGGCTCACGCCGGCGCGGACGCAGAATTCAAAAATATCGTGACTTTCTCAAACGGCGTTGTCAGGGAAGAAACTTGGAAGAGTCATTACCGCCCCTGGGCAGAGGTTTGGTTAATTGGCGAAGAACAAAAAATCCAGGAGCCGTTAGAGGAATTAAAAAGCACAAATCAATAAAATGAACATCACGGAATTAGCCAGAAGGCTAAAGATCACTCCAAATGAATTAAAAGAAGCTTTACCAAAGCTTGGTTTTCACATTGGGAGAAGGGCAATCCAGATTCCTGACAAACAGGCAAAGAAAGTGATTGAAATTTGGCAGAAAGAAAAAGAAAAAGAGAACTCTTTGTCCAGGATAAAAGAAAAAATTTTTCAAAAAGAAGAAGTAAAAGAACCTCTTGAAAAAGAGAAATCCATAATTATTCCGGCAAAAATTCAGGTATATCGTTTAGCAGAGAAATTAAATTTGTCAGTGGTCAAGGTGATGAACGAACTGATTAAGAACGGCGTTTTGGCCAGCGTCAATGAAACTTTGGATTACGAGGTTGCCGCCATTATTGCCGAGAACCTGGGATTCAAAACAATCAAAGGAGAAGAAGAATCTCAGGTCTTAACCGTCTCAGTCAGGAATAAATTAAAAGAAATTTTGGAAAAAGAGAACAAAAAGAACCTTAAGCAAAGGCCGCCGGTGGTTGTGGTGATGGGCCATGTCGACCATGGAAAGAGTTCCATTCTTGACGCAATTAGGGAGAGTAAAATCGTTGACCAGGAAAAGGGTGGAATTACCCAGCGTATAGGAGCTTATCAGGTTGAGAAGAACGGCCGTTTAATCACTTTTATTGACACCCCGGGACACGAAGCGTTTAAAAGCATGCGGGCGAGAGGAGGAGAAACAGCAGACATTGCCGTCCTGGTAATAGCGGCTGACGACAGTATCCAGCCGCAGACGTTGGAATCAATAGAAATTATTCAACAAGAAGGAATTCCTTTTGTCGTTGCCGTCAATAAAATAGACAAACCGGAATCAGACGTAGAAAAGATAAAAAAGGGTTTGTCCCAAATTAATTTAATACCCGAAGACTGGGGCGGAAAAGTTCCCTGCGTTCCGGTCTCGGCCAAGACAAAAAAAGGCATAGAAGATTTATTGGAAACCTTAAATCTGCTTGCGGAAATGGAAAAAGATAAATTACTGACAGATCCGAAAGGGCCTTTGGTGGGGATAGTGATAGAATCTCACATTGACCGGGGTTTTGGCCCGGTCGCCAGCGTGATTGTCTATAACGGGACCCTTAAAAAGGGGGACAATGTGGTCATCGGACAATCTTACGGTCATTTGCGTTCTCTTAAAGACCAGTTCGGAAAATTGGTTGATCAGGCGGAAGCGAGCTTGCCGGTTCAGATTTACGGTTTAAAAGGATTACCCCGGGCCGGCGATTTAATAGAAGTTATTTTCGATGACAAGGAATTCAAAAAAAGAATAAAACAGATAGAAGCATTTTCTTTTAAAGAAAAAGGAATGAATTATTTTCAGTCAGAAGCACGTGAAAGTTCGGATGATGACAAAAGAAAAGGGATAAAATCCATAAACCTCATTTTAAGGGCGGATGTTTTGGGCAGTCTTGAAGCCATAAGCCAGTCCTTGGAGAAATTAAATCATCCGGAGATAAAAATCAAAATTTTAAAAAAGGGTCTGGGTAATTTGACGGAAACGGACGTTGATTTGGCCAAAACGCCCCAAGCCTGGTTAATTGGATTTGGCACGGGCATCAGTAAGGCGGCCAAACAATTGGCCAATGACCTTGGACTGAGAACAAAAATCTATTATGTCATTTATGATTTAATTGAAGACGTCAAAGACGAAATGAACAGACTGTTGTCTCCGGAAATTGTAGAGGAAAAAATCGGCAAAATGGAGGTTTTGAAAGTTTTTCAGCAAAGTGGGAAAGAAGCGATTTTAGGAGGCAAAGTGATTGAAGGTAAAGTGATAAAAAATGCCATTGTCAGGGTTTGGAGCGACGCAAAAAAAGAAGACCAGAAAGAAATGGAATTAAAAGGAGAAGGCAGAATCGGACAATTGCAGGTTAATAAAAAAGACGCCAATGAGGTCAAAGCCGGAGCAGAGTGCGGCATGAAATTTTCAGGCAAAACCGGCATTGAGGCAGGCGACAGATTGGACATTTATCAGGAAACAAAAAGACAGAGAAGGATATAGAGGGAAAAAATTCAGGGGATTGTTTATTTTTTAATATATGTTAAAATAGATTCTATGTTAACGATTAAATTGAGCAGAAAAGGAAAAAAAAATCAGCCTTTCTTCAGGGTAATCTTATTGGAGAAATCCAAAGATCCTTGGGGGGATTTTTTAGAGGATTTGGGTTTTTACAATCCTTTAACAAAAAAGATTTCTCTTAAAACAGAGAGAATAAAATACTGGCTTTCCCAGGGAGTTCAGCCGACCGCTACGGTTCATAATTTACTGATTAACCAAAATATAATTAAAGGCAAGAAAATGAAAGCGGCCAAAAACCGTAAAAAAGAAGAGGAAAAACCAAAAAACAAAAAACAAGAACCGGCGCCGGAAGCGAAACCCAAAAAAGATATATAGTGTATAGAAAGGTTGACAAACTTTTTTATCTTTAGTAAAATTAAATCACTTCTTTAAATCAGTCTTAAGAGAGACCGTCTTTTAATCGGTTTCAGAAAAAGGTCGGCAGACTGTTATGTATTGGTTCTTTGGTTAATATATTAATAAGATTTTAGATTAAGCATATGGCAGAAAAACATAAAGATCAAGAATTCTTGGAATCCCTTATTAAAGCTCTTGTCACTCATCCCGAAGACGTCAAAGTGACCCGGAACGTTGATGAAATGGGAGTCCTTCTCTCATTAAAAATTAATCTGGAAGATATGGGTCAAGTTATTGGTCGTCAAGGTGCAACCGCGCGGTCAATTAGAAGTCTTTTACGGATTGTTGGTTTGAGAAATAATGCTCGAGTTAATCTCAAAATTGAAGAACCCGAAGGTTCAACAAGAAGATCCTCAGGGGTTAGCGCCGACGAAGACTTAAAATTATAAGTGTTATACCCAATAAAAGGGTTGCAAATATCGTCGCCTTTTTTGGTGGCGATTTTTGCATTCTCAGGGAGAAAAATATGCGGTTTGACATTATTACAATTTTTCCTCACATTTTTGATTCCTATTTCAACACCTCCATTATTGGCCGGGCCGTTAAAAAAGGATTAATAGAAATTAAGGTTCATAATTTGAGAAAATGGGCGGGAGACAGGCATAAGACGGTTGATGACCGGCCCTATGGCGGCGGTCCGGGAATGATAATGAAAGCGGATGTTATTCATCAATCTTTGAAAAGCGTCCAGGGTAAAAATTCAGGCAAGGTTGTTTTGTCATCCCCCTCAGGAAAGCAATTTAATCAAAAGATGGCCCAGAGATATAGTCGTCTTGAAAGGATAATTTTTATCTGCGGCCATTATGAAGGGGTTGACGCCCGGGTGGAAAAATTTGTTGATGAAAAAATCTCCATCGGACCCTATGTTTTGACCGGCGGGGAATTGCCGGTTATGGCTATGATTGACGCCATAACCCGCCTGATTCCCGGGTCGATAAAGAAAGTGTCTCTCAAAGAAGAGACGTTCAGTAAAATACATGCTGTAAACAACAAGCGGAAAGGACGCAAGGATTGTGGTTTAGGATTTAATATCCAGAAGGAATATCCGCAATATACGCGGCCGGAAACATTGATGGTCAAATCCAAGTCCGGTAAACTGGAAAAGATGAAAGTTCCAAAGGTTCTTTTAAGCGGGAATCATAAAAAAATTGGAGAGTGGAAATTGAAACATACGATAAAACAATCTGACATTTTCAATCAATAAAACTTTTCCACAATCATGGATTGACCCCGTAGAAGAAATTTGATAGTATAAATTCACGGGTGTTTATTAAGAATTATTTTCTTATTGATTAAAAAGAAAATTAGTATTCTTATAGTGTTCTAAATTTTCCTTTAGAAAAATTTAATCAAATTTTCTCTACGGGGTTGACAATCATTTAAAAATGTTTTATAGTGTGTCTGACACTTAAATATTAAGTTTTATAACAATGTAGTTTTGAA
>CAZCKV010000041.1:0-6639 GCA_964499385.1 uncultured Gammaproteobacteria bacterium
CGCGCAATTAATTAAAAAATCAGGATTATATTCTTGTATAATTTTATTGACTTTTTCAAAGTTAGTAATATCAAGTTTATTTTTTTCTAAAGAAAGATGGTCAATCTTTTTTTCTTCCAGGCTTTTAGTAAATGCTTGACCCAATTGTCCATCTGCTCCTGTAATTAGTATTTTTTTATTCTTTATCATCATCTTCATTTAATTGATTTTTTTCTGGCGATAAATTGAGACGTTTTATAAAGAGATTCAAAGGTTCCGACGTCGCTCCAAAATCCTTTAAGGATCCGATAAGTGGCTATGTTTTTTTGAATATAGAAGTTGTTAACGTCGGTTATTTCGTATTCTCCCCTGGCCGATGGTTTAAGCGTCCTAATAACGTCAAAAACCTGGCTGTCGTACATATAAAGGCCGGTTACGGCTAAATCAGATTTTGGTTTTTTGGGTTTCTCCTCGATATTAATAATTTTGTCTCCTTTTACTTCAGCTACTCCAAAGCGTTCGGGATCAGGAATTTTTTTTAAAAATAATCTTGCACCCCATTTTTGGTTTTCAAAAGCTTTAATATCTTCTTTAATAGAATCTTCAAAAATGTTATCCGCTAAGATAAAGACAATTTTTTCGCTATCGGCAAAATCTTCGGCTAATTGTAGTCCGTGCGCAATACCATTAGGTTGCTCTTGATAAGTATAGTGGATTTCTTTAAGTCCAAATTCCTTACCATTTCCTAAAAGTTTTAAAAGGTCTCCGGCGTGTTCGCCGCCGGTGATAATAAGAATTTCTTCTAAACCCGCTGAAACAAGAGTTTGGATGGTGTAATATATAATTGGTTTGTCGTAAAGCGGAAGACAAGTTTTATTAATAAGTTTTGTGCAGGGAAGCAACCTTGTTCCTTCTCCCCCGGCTAAAATAACACCTTTCATAAATTTATTTTTAAATTACTTATTTATATTGTTTTTTATAATATTGTTTAAATTTTTGATTTTTCAGTTTTTTCCACCAGTCAGGATTATTTTTATACCATTTTATGGTCTGTTCCATTGCCTGACTAAATTTGTATTTTGGCTTCCACCCAAGTTTTTTTATTTTTTGGCTGTTAAGAGCATAACGGAAATCATGACCGGGTCTGTCTTTAACGTATTTAACAAAAGATTTATCTTTTTTCAGTTGTTTTAAAATAATTTTAGTGATTTCTAAGTTTGTTAATTCATTTCCGCCGCCGATATTATAAATCTCTCCGATCTTGCCTTTATGGAGCACTAAATCAATGCCGGCGCAATTATCTAAAACATAGATCCAATCGCGGACATTTTTCCCCGCGCCGTATAACGGAATTTTTTTATTTTCCAAGAGATTGGTGATAAAAAGAGGAATAAGTTTTTCAGGATATTGGTTAAACCCGAAATTATTTGAAGACCGGGTTATTAAGACGGGAAGATTAAATGTTTTGTAATAAGCTTGTACTAATAAATCCGCTCCGGTTTTAGAAGCGGCATAAGGGCTGTTAGGGGAAAGCGGGCTTTTTTCTGTAAATTTTCCCTTTTTAATACTGCCATAGCATTCATCACTTGAAATTTGCAAGAATTTTTTAATTTTATATTTTTTTGCGGCTTCAAGTAAAATATGAGTACCTAAAATATTTGTTTTAGTAAAAACCTCTGGCTCGGTAATTGAGCGGTCGACATGCGTCGCGGCGGCAAAATTCAAAACAAAATCTAACTTTTCTTTTTTAAAAATTCTATCAACTAATTTTTCGTCACAAATATCCCCTTTAATAAATTTGTATCGGAGATTTTTTTCAATATCTTTTAAATTATCTAAATTGCCGCAATAAGTGAGTTTATCAAGATTAATAATTTGATAAGTTTTGTATTTTTTTAAGATATAGCGAATAAAATTTGAGCCGATGAATCCGGCTCCGCCGGTTACCAGAACCTTGCCATGACGGCGATTAATTGTTTTTTTCATAAATCATTTTAAATTACCAATTTTTAATTCTTTCTTTGGTTTTTTCTTTTACATCGCGATAAATTTTTTGCGCTTGTTTTTCCAAGTCAGGGGAGATTAAACGCAAAATTTCCGCGCCTAAAATGCGGTATTGCCCGCCGACTTTATTAGCGCGGATAAGTCCTTTTTTTAACCAGCGTTTAATAGTGCTTTTGCTGATTCTTAAAAAAGTCATTGTTTCATTGGTGGTATAAAGTCGATTGTTTTTTATTTCCTTCATATTTAAAATTATGATAGACACCTTAAAAGGTGTCAATAGGGGTCATGTGGATAAGTGGGGATAACTTATTAAATTTGACTAAAAACTCATTATTTTGTAAACTTATACAGTAGAAATTTTAACCTTAAAACCTATTTGTATGTACGACTTAGTAAAAAAAGAACAAGAGATTATAGAGTTTTGGGAAAAGAATAAAATTTTTCAAAAATCTGTCAGAGACGAGAAATCTCCTGAATTTGTTTTTTATGAAGGCCCGCCGACGGCCAACGGGATGCCGGGAATTCATCACGTTGAAGCCAGGGCTTTTAAAGATATCATTTGCCGTTACAAGAACATGAAGGGATTTCGCGTTTTACGCAAAGCGGGCTGGGACACCCACGGTTTGCCGGTGGAAATTCAAGTGGAAAAAGAGTTGAATTTAAAAGACAAAAAGGGGATTGAAGATTACGGCATTCTTAAATTCAATGAAAAATGCAGGGAGTCGGTCTGGCAATACAAAAAAAACTGGGAAGAAGTGACGAAAAGAATTGGCTATTGGCTTGACATGGAAAACCCTTACATTACTTACGAAAATGAATATATTGAATCGGTTTGGTGGATTTTAAAACAGGTTTGGGACAAGAATTTGTTGTTTCAGGATTATAAAGTTACTCCTTTTTGCCCGCGGTGCGGAACAACGCTTTCCAGTCATGAATTGGCGCAGGGTTATCAAAAAATAAAAGAGCCGTCGGTTTATTTGAAATTTGAATTGGTGGACAGGCCAAAAAATTATCTTTTGGTTTGGACCACAACGCCTTGGACATTGCCCGGCAATGTGGCGATTGCGGTTAACCCTGATTTTACATACGTCAAGGCAAAAGTCGGGGACGAATCTTACATTTTAGCAAAACAAAGAATTCAGGTTTTGGAAAGCGAAAAATACGAAATTGTTGAAGAATCGCCAGGGAAGGATTTGATCGGGTTAAAATACAAATCTTTGTATGAAATAAAAGACGCGGCAGAACAAGGGCAGAAAGCATATGAAGTTTTGCCCGCGGACTTTGTTACTTTGGAAGAGGGAACCGGTTTGGTTCATATTGCTCCGGCATTCGGAGAAGACGACTATCAATTGATTAAATCCCAAAGACAGAAATTTTCTTTTTTGATTACGGTTGACAAGCGGGGTAAAATGAATACTCCGGGTTATCAATGGGACAAGATGTTTGTCAAAGAAGCGGATGTTTTGATAATTAAAGATTTAAAGCAGAGAAATGTTTTGTTCAAACAGGAGCTATACGAGCATGATTATCCGTTTTGCTGGAGATGCGACACTCCTTTAATTTATTACGCCCAGTCTTCATGGTTTATTAAAATGACCGCTTTAAGGAATAAATTATTGGAGAATAACAAAAAAATTAATTGGATTCCGCCTCATTTGAAAGACGGACGTTTCGGTGAATGGCTGGAAGAAATTAAGGATTGGAATCTTTCCCGGGAGAGGTATTGGGGTACGCCTTTGCCGATTTGGCGGTGCCGGAAATGTGAACATCGCGAATGCATCGGTTCGTTTGACGAATTGGCAAAAAAAACAGGCAGGGATTTAGGGAAAAATTTTGACCCTCATCGGCCCGGAATTGACGAAGTGATTTGGGTTTGTCCTGATTGCGGCGGCGAGATGAAAAGAGTTACTGAAGTGATTGACTGCTGGTTTGATTCGGGAGCAATGCCCTTTGCTCAATGGCATTATCCTTTTGAGCATAAAGAAAAAATAGACGATAGAAAAGCTTTCCCCGCAGATTTTATCTGCGAGGGCATTGACCAGACACGCGGATGGTTTTATTCACTTTTGGCTATTTCTACTTTTTTGGATTTAGGCCCTAGTTATAAAAATGTGGTGGTGACAGGCACTGTTCTGGATGAAAAAGGGCAAAAAATGTCAAAATCAAAAGGCAACATCGTCGTTCCCGAACAAGTGATTGATAAATACGGGGCGGATTGCATCCGTTTGTATTTTTATACCATCAATCAGGTTGACCAGCCAAAAAGATTTGCCATAAAAGACGTTGAAGACGTTTACCGCAAGGTTTTTTCCACTTTGGAAAATTGTTTGGCTTTTTATAAAATGTACGCCGGTCGTAAAAAACCGTCGGAAATAAATTCAAAAGATTTGAACAATGTTCTAGATAAATGGATTGTTTCTAAATTAAATATGTTGATGAAAGGCGTTAGCGATAATTTGGACAAGTATGACATTGTGGCCGGGGCGCGGTTGTTTGTCCCGTTTGTTGATGATTTGTCAAATTGGTATATCCGGCGTTCAAGAAGGAGATTTCAAAGACCGGAAAATGAGCAGGAAAAGACCCGGGCTTTCGGGACTTTGCGTTATGTCTTGCTGGAAACCGCCAGAATAATGGCAGCGTTTACCCCTTTTATCAGCGAACATATTTATCAGACGTTAAAAGGCAAAAAAGATCCAGAGAGCGTTCATCTTTGCCGATATCCGGAAAATAATGAAGAATTGATTGACATGGAATTGGAACAAGACATGGAAAAAATCAAAGAGATCGCCAGCTTGGCCCTGGCTCAAAGAGCAGAAAAGAGGATTAAAGTCAGGCAGCCTTTAGCCGAACTTCGAATTCCAAAATACAAATTCCAAACAGAATTGCTGGATTTGATTAAAGAAGAAGTGAATGTCAAAGAAGTAATAATAGACGCCAATTTAAAAGAAGGAGAAGTGAAATTAGATACTGAAATTACTGCTGAGCTTAAAAATGAAGGAGAAGTAGGGGATATTATTCGCCAGATTCAGCGGCTAAAAAAGGAATTAAATGTTGAACCGAAAAACAAGGTCTCGTTAAAATACAAAGGCGATAAGTATTTGGAAGAATTGTTTAAGAATAATGCCGATTTAATTAAGGAAAAGTCATCGGTTGCGGTTTTAGGACAAGAAAGTGCTGCGAAAGCAGAACAAGGCAGAATTATTAAGATGGGAGAAAAGGAAATTACCGTTTTCATTAAGATTGAGTAAATTTTTCGGTTTCTGAGTTTCTAAGTTTTTAGGTTTTTAATAAAAAGTATGTCAGAAAAAGTAGAAAAGATATTTCTTTGGATAATTAAATCGGGAACGGTAATCATTTTATTTTTGCCCCTATTGGTTTATCAGCGGGTTTTTTATCCTTATATTTTTCCAAAAATCATTGCTTTTCAGGTATTAGTGGAGATCATTTTTGCCGCCTGGTTGTTTTTAGGGATTTATAACAGGAAATATCGCCCTGATTTTAAAAATCCTCTGGTTATTGCCCTGACAATATTTATGGGCATTTTGTTTTTGACCTCTTTGACCGGCGCGGATTTTGCCAAGAGTTTTTGGAGCACTCAGGAAAGAATGACCGGGGTTTTAAGCATTTTGCATTTTTACGCGTTTTTTATTGTTTTGGTCAGCGCCTTTAAAAGCTGGAAAGATTGGAAAATATTTATTTGGGCAAGCTTAATCTGTTCTTTTTTAGTCGGACTTTACGGATTGGCTCAGAAATTTGCGCCGCAATTAGGTTTAAATTTATCTTTTTTGTTAAAAGGAGGGGGGCGCATGCAATCCACTTTAGGCAATCCTATTTTTTTGGCGGTCTACTCAATGCTTCACGTTTTCTTAGCCGGTTTTTTGTTGTTTAGAGAGAAGAAAACGATTTGGCGGATAATTATCGGTTTTTTAGCGGTCTTTAATTTAACAATTATGCTTATGGCTGCTTCACGCGGGGTGATGCTTGCCTTCGGTTTCAGTTTATTTTTATTTATTTTATTTTTAATTTTTAGGTCAAGAACAAAAATAATAAAAATTATTTCGGGAATTATTCTCGTCATTTTTATCAGTGGGTTGATATTTATTCAATTGCCGATTTTTGAACCATTAATCTATAAAATGCCAGGTTTTGTCCCAAAATTGGCTCATTTGACAAGTGGCGCGGAAGATCGATTAGACGCCTGGATTATCGGCTTAAAGGGTTTTGGAGATAAGCCGGTTTTAGGTTATGGCTGGGAGAATTACAATCTGATTTTTGACAAGTATTACCAACCCCGGTATTTGGCAAAAGGAATGGAAGCAACCTGGTTTGACCATTCACATAACCAGGTAATAGACATAATGGCTTTGACGGGAATTTTGGGGATACTGTCTTATTTACTTGTCTTTGGGGCAATTTTTTGGTTGCTGTTTAAAAAGATAAAGATATTGGATGATTTAAAGCGGAAAATCCCTTTTGTTATTTTAGGGTTGATGTTCCTGACGTATTTTATCCAAAACCTTTTCGTTTTTGACACTCCGGCGCCTTTGATTGTTTTTTATTTCAGTTTAGGTTTGGTCGCTTTTATTACTAAAAGCGACGCAAATTGCGAATCGCGCTTGAATGATACGAATAATAAACCAGGTGATCAATTGCCTA
>CAZCKV010000042.1:0-6598 GCA_964499385.1 uncultured Gammaproteobacteria bacterium
GTTTTTTTCTTGGTTTGGTTTTGGAAAAATTTAGCCGCTTTTTTAATGAAAAAAAACAAATTTATTAATCAAGTTTTCACCAGATTGTTTGAGAGAACCCGCCAGCGGTTTTATAAAAAACATTCTCTTTATGGAGATTTGGCTCTTGTTTTCTTTGTCGCCATTCCTTTACCCTTTACCGGCGCCTGGACCGGGACCGTTGCTTCTTTTATTTTTGGCATATCCTATTGGAGAAGCTTGGGACTGATATTTTGCGGAGTAATTATTTCCAGCTTGATTGTCACTTTAGCGACTGTCGGGATTATATCAATCATCTGATTGATTGTACATAATATTAGGATTAAATTTTTATTGTTAATTATGAAAAAAAACATCATTATCGCTAATTGGAAAATGCAGCTTTCTTTTAAACAAGCCAAAGTTTTGGCCAAGGAAATTTTAACTCGGTTGAAAAAGATAGAAAAAGAAAAAAGAAAATCAATTGATTTTGACGTAGTTTTGTGTCCGCCGTTTATGAGTATTCCAGAGGTGACAAAAGTTTTTGGGTCTAAAAAGAAGATTTTATCATGCGGAGCCCAGGATTGTTTTTGGGAAGAAAAGGGCGGATTTACCGGCGAGATTTCAGCTTTATGTTTAAAAGAGTTAAACTGCGCTTATGTTATTTTAGGACATTCGGAACGTCGGCAATTTTTGGGAGAAACAGATGAAATGATTCACAAAAAAATAAAAACCGCCCTTAATGTGGGAATCACCCCCATTGTTTGTATTGGTGAAACCAGAGAAGAAAGAGACAAAGGGCTTAAAGAAAGCACAATACTCAGTCAGGTTTCCAGAGCTTTGGAAGGAATTACTTTAAAGGCCAGGCAAAAGATTATTATTGCTTATGAGCCCGTTTGGGTGATTGGCAGCGGTCAGGCCGTTAGCGCCGAAGAAGCCGAATATATGGCAAAAGTAATTTTACAAAGGATTATTGATTTATACCCTTTACCCATTGTTCATAATAATATCAGAATTATTTATGGAGGAAGTGTTGATTCAAATACGGTTAAATCATTTATCAATCAGGAAACAATAAACGGAGTTTTGGTGGGAGGGGCTTCTTTAAAGGCGGATGAATTTGTAAAGATGTGTGAGTTAATAATGTAAAGATTTTTTTAAAAATTTTTGTATGTTGGTTCATATTAAAAAACTTGTTCGGCAAGTTATGAAAAGAAAATGCGCTTTGGGGGCTTTTGATACTTTTAATTTTGAAATAACTCTGGGAATCATTCAGGGAGCCATGCAAGCTGGATCGCCGGTTATTATCCAGGTCACGCCAAAAACGTTTAAATACACAGGGATGGCCATTACTCAAATAATTCAATCAATTGCCAATAACCAGGGCCAAGACGTCTCTATTGCCCTTCATCTTGACCACGGAAGAACGTTTTCCGATGTCGTCAAATGCGTTCAAGCCGGTTTTTCTTCAGTAATGATTGATGTTTCAGACCAGCTGTTTGATAAAAACGTTGCTTTAACCAAGAAAGTCGTTCAATACGCTCATCAACGCAATGTCTGGGTCCAGGGAGAATTGGGTCTGGTGGTGAAAGGAAAAGAAGGTTATCAAAAATTAGTTAAAAAACCGGAAGAATTTTTAACCGACCCTGATCAGGCTCAGGAATTTGTCAGAAAAACAAGAATAGACGCTTTGGCCATAGCTATCGGTAATGTTCACGGTCATTATAAAATGGAACACGGCATACCCAGGTTATTTTTATCCAGATTAAAAGAAATTGAAAGAAAAGTTGATATTCCTCTGGTTCTTCACGGCGCTTCAGGGATTTCTTCAAATCAGATAAAACGGGCGGTTGATCTTGGTATTAGAATAATTAACATTGACACAGAGATAAGAATGGCTTTTAAAAAAGCCTTAATTACGTCTCTTGGGGCCCAAAAACGGGAGATAGACCCGAGGAAAATTTTATTACCGACAATTAAAGAAGTAAGCAGGGTTGTTGAAAAGAAAATAAAAATTTTTAATCAAGGGAAAAGAATATAAAAATATGATTATAAACATTTTGTTGTTAATAATTATTTTTTTGTCTTTAGGGATTATCGTTTTCATTATCAGTCGTAAGTTTTTTTCTTTAATTAATATTGATGTAGAACAGATTCCACGTGAAAAAATGGCCAGAATAAAAAAAATTTTATTGGAGAAAAAAATCATTCGGCAAATAGAAGAATGGCAAAACAGATTAAAAGCCAGAAAAGAAAATTTTAAAGTTCATTTTAAAAAAATAAAGAAAAATTTGATTTCAAAAATTGATAAAGTCTTGATTTTTTTGAAAAATAAGATAGAATTCATAAAAAATAAGTATGAAAAAAGAATGTAACAAGGTGGGTAAAAGATTATGAAGATCGTGGAGTGAAGCCACATACGTAAAACGAAATCCAAACGGTGATCCTTTTAAAATTAAAGAGAAGTTGACTAAAAAAGAGGCCGAACTTAAAGGTTTGGGATTAGGTTTATATTGGGGAGAGGGATGTCGCAGAAATACATTTGGGGTAAGATTAGGAAATACAGATCCTAAATTAATCAAAAAATTTATAGAATTTTTACAAAGGATTTGTGGAGTCAAAAAACAAAAATTAAGATTTCAGCTGCAGATATTTAGTGACATTAACCCCAAAAGAGCCCTTAATTTCTGGCTAAAAGAATTAAAAATTCCGTCTAGCCAGTTTAGTAAAACAGTGACCATATCACTTTCTCGAAAAAAGGGCACATACAAAAAGAAAAGTAAATACGGCGTTTTAATTGTTGGGTGTCATAATACAAAATTAAAGGAAATTATTAACAGAATGCTGGGATAGCTCAGCAGGTAGAGCAACGCAATGGTAATGCGTAGGTCGGGAGTTCGATCCTCCCTCCCAGCTTTTTCGGGTGGGTAGCAAAGCGGCCAAATGCGTCAGACTGTAAATCTGATGGCTTTATGCCTTCGCAGGTTCGAATCCTGCCCCACCCATTTCGCCAGGGTAGCTCAGTGGTAGAGCAACTGTTTTGTAAACAGTCGGCCGGGGGTTCGAATCCTCTCCCTGGCTTAATAAATGTTAACAAAAATATGTCTCAAGACAATTTAGTCAAATTAGAGTGTACAGAATGTCATCGCATCGGTTATTATACTCAAAAAAACAAGAAGAAAATCAAAGAACGATTGGAACTTAAAAAGTATTGTCGTTGGTGTAAAAAACATACTCCCCACAAAGAAACAAAGTAAGAATTTCTCTTTATTTTGTTTGTCAAGAACCTTGAAATTAATATTATTGAGAAATTATTGTATTTTAATCAAAAGGGCCTGTAGTTTCAACGGTAAAACACCTGTCTCCAAAACAGGGATTCCCTGTTCGAATCAGGGCGGGCCCGCTTTTATCAAATGTTAACTATAAAGATTTTGTCAGAATAATTTCTGCCAAAATTTTTCTGCGGAGTATGGCGGATTATTATAAAATTTTAGGAATAAATAAGAATGCTTCACTTCAGGAAATTAAACAGGCCTTTCGTCGTTTAGCTCAACAATACCATCCGGATAAAGCCGGGGGTAATGCAGAGAGATTTAGGGAAATAAACGAAGCTTACCAAACTCTTTCAGATCCGGAAAAGAAAAAAATGTATGACCAATATGGTTCAGTTTTTGAGCAAGCTCAGTCCAAAGGGGGTTTTAGCGGTTTTGATAATTTCCGCGATTGGGCCAGTTGGGCCGAGGTAATGAAAGAAAACGAAAAAAGGTCCGATTTTGGCGATTTTGGGTTTGGTAATTTGGGAGACATTTTTGAAAATATTTTTTCCGCCGGAGGCGGATCTAGTCGTTCGTCAAAACCTCAGGGACGTGATATTGAGATTGAATTGGCAGTGGATTTTCAGGAAGCGGTTTTTGGTATAGAAAAAGAAATAGAATTAGAAGGATACGTCAAGTGCAAAGAATGCGGTGGTTCGGGAATGGAGCCGGATAGTAAGTTTGCCGTTTGTCGCCAGTGTCAGGGACGAGGTCAAGTATATCAATCTCGTTCCACATTTTTTGGTACTTTTCAAACAACGTCAATTTGTCCAAACTGCAAGGGAAAAGGAAAGATTCCCGAAAAAAGATGTAAAAGATGCCGTGGACAGGGAAAGATGAAAGGCATTTCAAAAATAAAATTAAAAATCCCAGCCGGCATTGACCAGAGGCAAACGATTAAATTTTCCGGACAGGGCGAGGCGGGCGAGAGCGGGGTTCGGCCAGGCGACCTGTACGTAACTATTTTGGTTCGTCCAGATCCTAAATTTAAACGTAGAGGCAATGATATTTTTTCGCAAGAAGAAATTTCCATTTCCCAAGCCGTTTTAGGGGATAAAATTGAAATTAAAACGCTTGACGGCTTGGTTAAACTAAAAATTCCCTCAGGAACTTCTTCGGGACAGGAATTCAGATTAAGAGGAAAAGGAATCATTAATTTGTCTAGGAATAAGTCAAATGGCAAAGGCGACCACATTGTCAAAATAAAGATTAAAATCCCTAAAAGCTTAAACAGAAAACAGAAGAGATTATTAGAAAACCTGAAACAAGAGGGCCTTTAAAAAGGGATTTTGACTTTTAATTATAAGAACCCTTCGCTTCGCTCAGGAACCTTGATTCGCTCTTGAATAATATATATTTCTTGAATTAAGAACCTGCTCGCTTTACTCGCAGAACTTTGAAATTAAATTTTATTGTATAAATAATTGTATTTTAATTATAAAGTGCTAAAATAGTTTTGTCAGATGGATATTAGAATTAGTTTAGATTTTTTGTCCTATTTATTTGGAGGCAATGTTTATTATTTCCTTAAGGGATTTTTTATTTTTATCATTGTTTTATTAATCATTTTGATTATTTTACGGATTATTTGGTTTCATTGGATGAAGAGCTTGAAAAAGAAATATTTATCCCAGCAAAAATACGTTTTATTGTCCATTAACGTTCCTCGCGACAACGAACAGGGTCCAGAGGCTATAGAAAGATTTTTTGCTCATTTGTCAGGAATAAAATCTAAACCCAATTGGCGGGAAAAATATATTGGAGGAGAAAATCAATTAGACATTTCCTTGGAAATAATCAGTGTTGACGGACAGATTCAATTTTTAATCTATACGCCAACCCAGTATCGTGATTTGGTTGAAGCGGGTATTTACGCCACTTATTCCGGCGTGGAAATTTCTGAAACGGAAGATTATGCCAAAGATGCTCCCGAAGAATTTCCCAATGAAGAATATGATGTTTGGGGAACTGATTTGCGTCTTTATAATAAAAATCCATATCCCATAAAAACTTATCCAAATTTTGAACATATGTTGAGTAAAGAATTAAAAGACCCCATAATTGATTTATTGGAAATTTTAGGAAAACTTTGGGACGGCGAGAGGGTTTGGCTGCAATTTATCATCAGGCCGGCGGGACCGGATTTTAAACAGCAAGGCGAAGCAATTGTCAGAAAAATGATGGGAGAAAAAGTTGAGGTTCAACAAAATTTAGTTGATAAAACCCTCTGGACTCCGGTTAAAATAACTCAGGCAATAGCAGACACAGTTTCAGATTCTCTGGGACTTCTTTTGCCAGCAGAAGAAGCTAAAAAAGAAGAAAAAAAGTCAAATCTTTCACCTGGTGAGAAAAGGGTTATTGAAAGCATTCAAAATAAAATAGCCAAGATTGCTTTTGACGTAAGAATAAGAATAATCTATTTGGCCAAAAAAGAAGTTTTTAGCAAGGACAGGGGAGTGATTGGTATTTTAAGCGCTTTTAATGCGGTGAACACTTTGGATATGAACGGATTTGAACCGGAAAAAAAATCAATGACCGTGTCCAGGCGTCCTTATAGGGCATGGGCTGAAAAGACAGCCATTATAAAGGCTTATCAAAAAAGATCTCGTTACCGGGAACTTGAACCGAAAGGTTTAAAAAGAATTTTTATGATGACGGCTGAATTTCTGGCTATGCCCTTAAAAGGCAAAAGGAGTAAAAACATTCTGAATACGGAAGAATTAGCCACCCTTTATCATTTCCCGGTAAATGTAATGAAACCCCCATTAATCAGAAAAACGGGAAGCAAGAAGGGCGAGCCGCCATTTGGCTTGCCAGTCAGGTAAAAAAATTATTATAACATGAAAACACGAGAACATGGAAATATAACGATAAGAAAAATTTTGCAGAACAAAATTTTAATGTTTTAATGTTTCAATGTTAAAATGTTCAAATGAAATTATATATTGTTGCCACCCCAATCGGGAACTTAGAAGACATTAGTTTAAGAGTTTTGAGAATTTTAAAGGAGGTTGACTGTATTCTGTGTGAAGATACACGCCAGACAAGAAAACTTTTATTCCATTATAAGATAACGACACCGACCATCAGTTATCATCAACATTCAAAAATAAAAAAAATAGACGCGATTTTTGAATTAATCAGGAAAGAAAGAAATTTAGCTTTAGTTTCGGATGCGGGAGTGCCGGGTATATCTGATCCGGGTAATAAATTAGTTAGCTTATTGATTAAAGAATTTGAAAATTTGGAGATAATTCCTTTACCGGGACCTTCGGCAGTAACTACGG
>CAZCKV010000043.1:0-5401 GCA_964499385.1 uncultured Gammaproteobacteria bacterium
TGGAACATTTGGACGGCATAGACGTCTTATTTGTTCCCGTGGGAGGGAAGAATACTATCGGAATAGACAAAGCGGTTGAAATAATTAATTCAATAGAACCAAAAATTGTCATTCCTTGTTGTTATAAAATTCCCAAAATTAAAATAAATATGGGAACATTGGAAGAGTTTTTAAAGGAAATGGGAGTCAAAAATATAGAGAAGCTGGAAAGGTTTTCTTTGAATAAAAAAGACCTGTCTTCAGAAGAAACAAAAATTGTTGTGTTAGAACCTAGAATTTAAACTTATGTTTAAAACATTGAGCGTTTTAGTGATTTTAATTCTTATCTTCATTATTATTATTTGGTCTTTTGACATCACTTCTTCCAATCCGAAAGAGGATAGTTTTGTTAAAATTTTTAAAAATGTTGTTTCTGAAATCAACAAATCGTTTAAAGAATTTAAAAAAGAAGCTGAGGTTTTAAAAAATAAAGCGTTGTCCAAACCGCTGACCAACGAAGAAATTCTTCGTTTAAAAGAAAAAGTTTTAAAAGAATATCGCGAAGCAGGAAGCGAATAAAGGCGTATTAAATTCGCGTAACTTGCCTTTTTATTGGAATAATAATGAATAAAAAGAAAAAATCACAAAACAAATTTCAATCTGGACAAAGCCAGGCCGTTAATTCAGAACACAATAAAATTGAATTAGTGGACCTTGAGCAAGAAGTAAGCCGTTCTTATTTGGATTACGCAATGAGCGTAATCGTCTCCCGCGCTTTGCCTGACGTGCGCGACGGGCTTAAACCGGTTCATCGACGCATTCTTTACACCATGTTGGAAATGGGTTTAAGGCCGGGAGCGAAGTATAGAAAGTCAGCGGCGATAGTAGGAACCGCTTTGGCCAGGTTTCATCCCCACGGAGATACGGCGGTTTATGATGCGATGGTCAGATTGGCCCAAGACCTTTCATTGAGGTATCCTCTTGTTGACGGTCAAGGAAATTTCGGCAACCCGTTGGACGGAGATTCCGCGGCCGCTCAGCGCTATACGGAAGCGCGTCTTGCCCCGATTGCTGAGGAACTTTTAGCCGACATTGACCAGGAAACGGTTGATTTTATCCCTAATTACGACGGCACGTTGAAAGAGCCTGTGGTTTTGCCCACTAAGATGCCAAATCTGCTTCTTAACGGTTCTATGGGAATCGCGGTTGGCATGGCCACTAACATTCCTCCCCATAATTTAAACGAAGTTTGTGACGCTTTAAATTATCTGATTGACCACCCAAAAGCGGAAATTGACGAGCTTTTTGAATTTATCAAAGGTCCGGATTTTCCTACGGGAGGCCTTATTTTTGACACAAATCAGATAAAACAAGTTCTTGCCATGGGAAAAGGACCAATTTTGATGAGGGCAAAAACGGAAATCATTGAAGAAAATGTGGGCAATTTTTGGCTCATTATCAATGAATTGCCCTATCAGGTCAATAAAGCCACGCTTCTTCAAAGAATAGCCGAGCTGGTGAAAGACAAGAAAATTGAAGGGATAAAAGACATTCGTGACGAATCCGACAAAGAAGGCATAAGAATAGTGATTGAACTTAAAAAAGGATCTTATCCTCAAAAAATATTGAACAGACTTTTCAAATTGACTGATTTGCAGCAAACTTTTCACGTAAACATGGTTTCTCTCTTGGGAGGAATCCAGCCGAAAATAACGGGACTGAAAGGAATTTTGGAAGAACACCTTAAACATCGTCAGATTGTAATTCGGAGGAGAAGCGAATACAATTTGAAAAAAACAAAAGAAAGAATTCATATCTTAAAGGGCCTTCAAACCGCGCTTGATCACATTGATGTTATTATAAAGATTATCAGGCAATCTCAGGACCGCGAAGCGGCCAAAAATAATTTAATGAAGAAATATCGTCTGACAGAAATACAGACTCAGGCAATATTGGAAACAAAGCTTCACCAATTGGCTAATCTGGAAAGACAAAAAATAGAAGACGAATTAAAAGAAAAAACGAAAAAAGCCAAAGAACTGGAAGATCTTCTGGCAAATCCTAAAATGATTCTGAAAATCATAAAAAAAGAAATGGACGAACTGAAAGAAAAATACGGAGACAAAAGGCGGACCCAGGTAATTTCCCAGGGAGTTGAAAAATTTAAAGAGGAAGATTTAATTCCTAATGAACCAACAGTGATTATTGTTACGCAAGACGGTTATATTAAAAGGCTTTCTCCTGAAAATTTTAAAACTCAAGCGCGGGGAGGCAAAGGCGTTTTGGGACTGGAAATAAAAGAAGAAGATAAGGTCCAGCACCTGATAACTACCACCACTCACGCCAACATTCTTTTTTTCACCACTAAAGGGAAAGTTTTTCAGCTCACGGCTTATGATATTCCTCAAACTCAAAGAACGGCTAGAGGTCAGGCTTTGGTTAATTTTTTAGAAGTGGGTCAGACTGAAATGGTTTCGGCGATTTTGCCGGTTTCCGGTTTGGAAGAATTTAAGAATTTGGTGATGGTTACAAAACAGGGTATTGTTAAAAAAGTTCCCATCAATGATTTTGCCAATGTAAGAAGGTCCGGTTTGATTGCCATTAAATTGAAAGAAGACGACGCTTTGGAGTGGATTAAACCAACGACAGGAGAAGACGAACTTATTATAGTTTCCTCTCCGGGCCAGGCTATCAGGTTTAAAGAAAAGGATTTAAGGCCAATGGGTCGGGCCGCCGGCGGAGTAAGGGGTATGAAAATTAAAAAAGGCGATTTTGTGGTCAGTATGGATGTTATTTATCAATCAAAACAAAAATCAGATGATGCAGAAAAATTGCTAATCATTACCGAGAATGGTTTTGGGAAAATGACGGCGATTAAAAATTATCGATTCCAACGCCGCGGTGGCTCAGGCACGAAAACCGCCAAAATCACGGAAAAAACAGGAAAGATTGTTGATGCCAGACTGGTTAATGGAAAAAATCTTCCCAATTTTATTAAGGGGGATTTATTGCTTATTTCCCAGCAAGGAAAAACTATTCGCTTGCCTCTGAAAAGTGTCCCGACAATGAGTCGGTCAACCCAGGGAGTCAGATTAATGAAGTTTAGACAAGACAACGATAGGGTAAGTTCTTTTACTTTAATTTAATTAGTTTATATTAGCGATTATGGCTGATCTAATTCAACAATTAATTAACATGGGATACTTAAAAAATCCCGAGATTATCAAGGCATTTAAGAAAATTAAAAGGCAGGATTTTGTCTTGCCGGAATTGGTTTCAGAATCGGAGAAAAATATTCCTTTGGTTATTGGTCACGGTCAAACAATTTCCCAGCCTTTGACAGTCGCTTTTATGTTAGAGCTCTTGGATCCGAAACAGGGTCAGAAAATCTTGGACATCGGTTCCGGTTCAGGTTGGACTGCAGCTCTTTTATCAGAAATAGTCGGACCTAAAGGAAAAATTTTTGCCATAGAAAGAATTCAAGAATTGAAAGATTTTGGAGAGAATAATGTTCGGAAATATAATTTTGTTAAATCCGGCAGAGCGGTTTTTGTGACAGGAAACGGGACTGAAGGATTGCCTAAACAGGCTCCTTTTGACAGGATTCACGTAGCTGCGGCCGCCAATGAAATACCAACGGCCTTATTGAAACAATTGGCAATCGGCGGAAAAATGGTTATTCCCCAGGGAATCAGTTTTCAGGATATCGTTTTAGTGGAAAAAACGGGTTTAAAGGAATATAAACAGAAAAATTTTCCAGGATTTGCTTTTGTTCCTTTGATTGAAGACAAATAATCCAAAAGACAGATGACTATGTTTGTTAAAAGGAAAAAATTTTTAATTGCAGTTTGCCTGCCGGTTATGTTTTTATTGGCAGCGGTTTGTTTTTTTATTTTTCCCGATATTATCAAGGCGCAGAAGGCGGAAGAGGATTTCATTCCCGATGAGCTTTTAATAAAGCTAAAAGGCAATTCTAAGATTTATAAGATTAAAATTCGTGACGATTATTTATTGGAAAGGCAGAAAATCATTTTAGAAATTCCCGAGGTTGAATGGGCTGAACCGAATTATTTGTTTAGAATAAGTTATCTGCCGGATGATCCGTATTATCATGAACAATGGTATCTTAATAAAATAAAGGCCCCTCAAGCGTGGGACCTTACCAAGGGAGGGGGCAATTATGTTGCCATTGCCGTTTTGGACACGGGAGTTGACATAAATCATCCGGACTTGGAAAAAAACATCTGGGTCAACCAGGACGAGATTAAAAACGACGGCATAGATAATGATAACAATGGTTACATCGACGATTTTAACGGTTGGGATTTTGTCCGGAGCAGTCCCAGTCCCAAGCCGAAGTTTGACGAACCCTATAATGAGGGAGGAATTAATCACGGGACTCTGGTGGCGGGCATTGCCGCGGCCGTGGGAGACAATAACGAAGGAGTGCTTGGCTTGGCTTGGCAGAGCAAGATAATGCCTTTGCGGGTATTAAACAGCGAAGGGGTGGGAAGCGTAGAACATGTTATTCAGGCGGTTAAATACGCCGTTAATAACGGCGCCAATATTATAAATTTAAGCTTTGTCGGTACAAGCAAGAGTTATTTTTTAGCCGAAGCTCTTAAGGATGCTTGGCTCAAGGGGATAATTATTGTCGCCGCAGCGGGAAATGAAACCGTTGGCCAGCCGGTTGACTTAAACAAATTCCCCAATTATCCCATTTGTCTTGACGAAGGCGAAGAAAATTTTATTATTGGCGTGGCCGCCGTGGACAATGTTGATAAAAAAGCTCTTTTTTCAGACTATGGATCCAATTGTGTTGATGTTTCCGCTCCGGGAACAAGAATTTATGGCCCTTTGGTTTATAACCCGAACTATGAAGGTTTTAAAGAATATTACGGAGGTTATTGGTCGGGCACTTCCATTGCCGCCCCGATGGTTTCCGGTCTGGCCGCCCTGGTTTGGTCTGTTAATCCTCTTTTTACCCATAAACAGGTTCAAAGTTTTATTTTATCCAAGGCTGATGAAATCGATTCTCTTAATCCTGATTTTGCCGGACAATTGGGAAAGGGAAGAATTAATGCGTATAAAACGGTAGAATACGCTTATAATCAATTGGGAGGACTTCCTCAATCTTATTATATCGTCACCGGCGCTGGTCCTACGGGCGGACCCCATGTCAGAGTATTTGATTCGGCTGGTTTGCCGATTAACGGGTTTTTTGCCTACAATGAGAATTTCCGCGGCGGAGTAAACGTCGCCAGCGGCGACGTTGACGGAGACGGAAAAGACGAGATTATCACCGGCGCTGGTCCTACGGGCGGACCCCATGTCAGAGTATTTGATCTATATGGTCAGCCTAAGGCTGGGTTTTTTGCCTACAATGAGAATTTCCGCGGCGGAGTAAACGTCGCCAGCGGCG
>CAZCKV010000043.1:5501-6561 GCA_964499385.1 uncultured Gammaproteobacteria bacterium
ACGTTGACGGAGACGGAAAAGACGAGATTATCACCGGCGCGGGCAAAGGAAGCGGACCTTATGTAAAGATTTTCAATCAAGAAGGAGAACTGAAGAAAGAAATATTGGCTTATGATTACAAATTTAAAGGCGGAGTAAACGTCGCCAGCGGCGACGTTGACGGAGACGGGAAAGACGAGATTATTACCGGTGCCGGTCCTACGGGCGGACCCCATGTCAGGGTATTTGACAATCAGGGAAATTTAAAATTTCATTTTTTCGCTTTTAATAAGAATTTCCGTGGTGGAGTAAACGTCGCTAGCGGCGACGTTGACGGAGACGGGAAAGACGAGATTATCACCAGTGTTGCTTCGGAAGCTTCATCTTATATCAGGGTTTTTAGCTCGGAATTTCTTTTGTTGAGATTCCAATTCTTGGCTTATTCCAAGGATTTTTATAACGGAGTCAAAATAGCCGCGGCTGATTTTGACGGAAATCAGCAAGTGGAGATTATTGCCGCCCCGGGACCGTCAATAGAACCGCAAATAGAAGTATTTGATTCTTTAGGGAATCAGTTGTCTCAATTTTACGCTTATACTCGCTATTTCAAGGGCGGAGTAAGCGTGACAACGATGAGAACCCAGGGGTATTAAAATAAGTTAATTTTATGGTTTCAGAAATTCGAAAAGATTATTTTTTAAACAAATATGTAATTATTACCCCTTCAAGGAGCAAGCGTCCGCGTGAAGTTAAAATCGCGCGTCCGACTCATCCTGCCAATTGTCCGTTTTGTCCCGCAGGAATTGAAAAAAATTTGATTATTAAGGCGTATCACCAGGTAAAAAAAGGCCCAAAATGGTCAATAATTGTTTTAAAAAACAAATATCCGGTTGTCACTTTAAACAATCATAAGTCCTACGGCCGGCACGAGGTGATAATTGAAACGCCGAACCACGGAAAAGAACTTTCCGAACTTAAGTCCGAAGAGATGATTAATCTTTTAAACGTCTTTAAAGAAAGGACGAAAGAGCTTAGTAAAAAGCCAAAAATTGATTATGTTTTAATCTTTAAAAACGAAGGA
>CAZCKV010000044.1:0-6559 GCA_964499385.1 uncultured Gammaproteobacteria bacterium
TTCTTCTTTTTTTTCTTCCGCTTCAGTCTTTTCTTCCGCTTTTTTCCCCGCCTCTCCGGCGGGTCGCCGATGAGGCGACTTTTCCTGGCGTTCCGGCCAGAATTCAAAAACAGTACGGGTATAATAATCCAAACCCCTGACCAAATAAGGGTTTAATTTATAAATAACATTAGCTTCGTCAAGATATTCTAAAACCTTGACAAAATGGCTTTGGCAATCCGGGCACAAATCGTCAACTAATTGGGGAGCTTGAATGACAAATTCGCGACAATTAGGATTTTGGCAATCTAAAATCCTTAAAGGGTTTGTCTCTAATCTTCTTTGACAATCAGGACAAAGCCATTTTTGTTTGGGGCGAAGATAACTGATTAATTTTGAGCGATAAAATTTTCGGCAGGATGCGCAACCCAGGCTGTTAATTTGAATGCTGGCTTTCAAGCCCAAAATGTCAAAAAAGGCCTGGGAGAATAAAATAAGCTGAGCGTCAACCACAGGTTTCTGCGAACCTAAAACTTCAAGATTAAACTGGTGCAACTGTCTCAGGCGTCCGGCTTGCGGCCTTTCATAGCGGAAAAGGGGGCCGAAACAAAAGAGCTTAATCGGCTGTGGTAAATTAAACATTCCCTGTTCAATATAGGAACGAACAATTGACGGAGTGAATTCCGGCCGCATCACCACGTTATTGCCACCCCGATCCACAAACTGATACATTTGTTTTTCCACTATGTTAGAGCTCAAGCCGGTAGACTTTTCAAAAAGTAATCGTTCTTCTAAAATCGGGGTTTCTATTCTTTGAAAACTGTAATTCTCAGCCAAATCCATCAATTTTTTGCAAACAAAATCCCAAACCTTTGATTCTTCCGGCAGAATATCTTTCATACCCCGCAGAATCTTCGGCGCGTATTTTCCCTTTTTTACGGTTTCCTTTGGTTCTGTTTCTTTCCCGTCTCTTCGACGGGTCAGCTGATGAGGCGACCTGCCTCTTCGGCGGGTCGCCGATGAGGCGACTTTGACCGCCTTCTTTTTTAGAATCTTCTTATTTTTTCTTGGTTTTAACTTTTTTGCCATAATTGTCGAAATTTTAGAGTGTAGCGAATAAAATTTCGCTACAATTATGAGCACCCCCTCCTTTTAGATACTCTCAATACTTCTATTATTCTATTTAGTTGTTTTTTAAGATATATGTAATATATAAACTAAGTGCATTCAAAAGGAGGGGGTTGAGGTTTTGTTACCAAGTTTTGTTCGCCCTTCGACAAGTTCAGGACTCCAAAATTCAGACAAAACTCTCAATATGCAAAAACCGGCATTTTAATTAAACCCATGTTCTTTATGGGAAAGCCCCTAAACCAGGTTCTGCCAGTAATATCTTTCTCGTTAATCGGACCGAAAAACCGGGAATCCAAACTCATATTGCGATTGTCTCCTAAAACAAAATATTCATTCTCTTTCAAATCAGTTTCTATCTGACCGGGAGTGCTTGTTCCCGGCGACAGATATTCTTCGCTTAATTCCAATCCTTGAGGAAATTGGTTGTTATAGATATAGATTTTACCTTTTTCTATTACCACTCTTTCGCCCGGCAAACCAACCGCCCTTTTAATCAAATGGTCCTTGGGGTCATTTGGCGATTTAAAAACAATTACCTCTCCCCTTAAGGGTTGACGAAAATAATAAGTGATTTTTTCAATAATTAAATACTCATTATTATAAAAACTGGGCTCCATAGAAGGACCGGAGACGTAAAAGGGCTGAAAAATGAAACGATGGATTGGCCAGACAATGATAAACGCCAAAATAATTAATTTTATTAAATCAAAAACAAATGAAAAAAATATTTTCTTTTCTTTAAATTCTGATTTTTTACCCTTTTCCTGATTGTCAAAATTCATTTCCTCCATCCCTTACCCTTTAAGCACTACAAAGTCACACCCCCAATTTTTATCTTTTTTTCCCGCCTCTTCGGCGGGTCGCCGATGAGACGACTTGCTTTTTCAAATTTAACAAAGCGTATTTTTTAGACATACAGATTTGTGACTTTGTAATGATTTAATAATTACTTAGATTATTTAAAATATTTTAAACTATTTTTTAACTCTATTTTTTAAATACAGACCACTGTGCTTGAAGGGTGAGGGATCATTTTTTTTCCTTTAAAGCGATTTCTCTGACTATTTTGGTAATATCTTTTTCCATCTTTTCTAATTTTAATCTCAGCCTGAAGATAAAATAAAATAAAACTGCTATTCCCAAATAGAGTAATATTTCTATTCCTGATCCGGAAAAACCTAAACGAGTCACTAATTTATCAATTTGTTTTAGCGCAATAATCAAGACAGCGGCTAAAACCCAAAAGACAAGCCAAAAAATAAATTCGTTAGCACCGATTTGTTTCTTTTGTTTTTGCCAAAAAAGACGGAAAAGAAAAAATAAAACGACAATTAACGCTAAAAGTTGCTGGAACATGCGAAAAAAATTATTAATTAACTTTTAAAAATATCAGACAAAACCGCTAATCCATTAATTTAGCCAACAGTAAATCTCTAATAACCTTAAGGCCTCCCGAACCTCTTCCTCTTCCGCTTAAAATACCTTGGCCAAAACCGCGATAAATGACTGTAATCGGCACTTCTTTAACCTTAAAATTATTTTTAAAAACCTTATAAAGAATTTCACTGCAATGAGCCATTCCGTCATTCTCAATTCTAATTTTTTCCACTGCTTTTTTTGATAAAGCCCGAAAACCGCTCTGGGGGTCTGATAAATAAACGTTTAGCAAAAATTTGTTAACCAAACCGGCTAAAGGAATGATTATTTTCTCCTTAAACCAGGGAATTTCTGACTTCTTTCCCAAAAAACGGGAGCCAAAAACCACTTCGGCTTCGCCTCTCTTTATCGGTTTAATAACGTCTTTTATTTCTTCGGCTGAAAACTGTCCATCAGCGTCAAAATGGACAACAATATCCGCCTTTTGTTTTAAAGCATATTGATTCCCGGTCTCCAAGGCCGCTCCCTGTCCCCGGTTAATTAGATGTTTTAAAACAATAACGCCTTGCTCTTGAGCCACCCTAACGGTTTGATCGCTTGAACCGTCATCAACTATGATGACTTCTTCAACCAGCGGTTTTACCTTTTTAATGACTTCGCCAATATTCTTTTCTTCATTATAAGCGGGAATGACAATAATGGTTTTCATACACTCTAAAATACTTAATTATCTAAATACCCGAGTCTATTCCCTCTCATATTTCTCAACTAACGGTTGAAGCAATATCCAGTTGGCTTTGACATAATCAATTATTTCTTTTAATCCGTCTTCTAACCTGGTTATAGGAAGCCAACCTAATTTTTCTCTGGCTAAAGATATGTCTGGCAGACCTAATTGGGTCATAAAGAGTAAAGCCGGTCGAAATTCAACCTTTGATTGCGAACCTGTTAAATTAATAATCTTCTGAGCCAGATCAAATAATTTATATTCCTGAGGGTATCCCAAATTAATAGGACCTTTTTCTTTTGATTCCATCATTTTGAGCATACCTTCAATCATATCGCTGACATAACAAAGGGAAGTAGAAAAGGTTTCATCTCCATAAATTATCAACGGCTTGTTGCTTATGGCTTGAAGAACGAAATCCGGTACCATTTGACCGTCAAAAAGAGCTTCGCGGGGCCCATAGGTCCTGAAAACCCGAACGATTTTAACGTCAAGATTATAAGAATCGCGATAAGTGACAACTGCCGTTTCGGAAAACCTCTTTCCTTCGTCATAGCATGCCCTGGGACTAATGAAGTTCACTGATCCCGGTTCGTTTTCTTTAAAATAAGAACTTTTCTCTTTTTTAGGACCATAAACAACCGAAGAAGACGTAAAAAGCATTTTTGCTTTATAAGTGCGGGCTAATTCCAAAGCATTTATGGTGCCAACCGAATTGGTTTGTAGCGTTTGCATCCGGTAGAGATTAAAATTTTTAGCCGAAGTCGGACAAGCCAAGTGATAAATTTCTTGTATCCCGCGAATGTCTATTCTAAAATCTCTAAGTTCGGGAAAATTCTCAAAATCAAACGGCTGATTAATGTCATGCTTGATAAAACGAAAATTCGGTTTCTGCAGTAAATGTTTTACGTTATTGATATCTCCCCCGCCGATAAAACTATCCAAACAAATAACATTGCTGTCTTCTATTAAGCGATCGCATAAATGGGAACCTATAAAACCCGCTCCCCCGGTAATTAGGATATTTTTTATTTTCCCCGGGTAAATTTTTCTTTCTTTTGCCATAATTATCGAAATTATGACCCCCCCTTTAGGAGGTCTAATTTATATATTTAATTTTTTACAAGATTATAAGTACCCGGCACTTATTTTGCCAACTAGGTCTTGGCGAAAGAGCGTTAAAACACCCTTTCGCAAATAAACTTATCTGAGTTTATCATACCTGAAAAATTCTATTCCTGTTTCGCAAAATAAGTACTAGGTAAAGGTTTTGTTACCAAAATTACCGCGGCTTCGCCTTATAATTTTGGACAAAACTCTTTATCTTCTTGATCTGGGAGAATGAGCATCTCTACGAACAGGGCGTCTCACTGGACGCGGAGCATATCCTTGGTAGTCACTAAGCAAACTAGGCGGCGTTTTCAGAGCCTTCATTGAAAGATTAATTCTCCCTTGTTTATCAATTTCCATCACTTTTACCTGAACAACATCGCCGATTTTAACCATATCACTGGGGTGTTCCACTCGGCGATAATCCATTTCAGAAACATGAACCAATCCTTCTTGCCCGGGAACGAGCTCAACAAAAGCCCCAAAATCCATAATTCTTGACACCTTTCCCTGGAAAATTTCCCCTGCTTTAAATTCCCGGGTAAGATCCTTGACCCAATCAACCGCCTTCTTCAAAGACTCCTTGTTTTGGGAAGTGATGGAAACTGTTCCGTCCTGCTCAATATCAATCATCACTCCTGTGCGATTTATAATATCGTTTATTATTCTTCCGCCCGGACCAACAACGTCCCTTATTTTATCTGCGTCAATTTTAAACACGGTAACTTGAGGGGCATAAACAGATAATTCCGATCTCGGCTCGGCTAAAACCTGTTTCATTTTTTCTAAAACCTCTTGTCTTCCCTTTGTTGCCGCCTCTAAAGACCGGTTGATTATGTCAAAAGTCAGACCTTTTGTTTTGGTGTCCATTTGAATGGCGGTTATTCCCTCGCTGGTTCCGATAACTTTGAAATCCATTCCTCTGGGACCGTCTTCAAGATCTTGAATGTCAGTGATAATTTTATAACGTTTAAATCCTGTTTTGTCTTCCTCTGAAGCTAAACCGATTGCTATTCCCGCCAACGGTCTTTTAATAGGAATTCCCGCATCCATAGCTGCCAATATTGAAGCGCAGGCCGAAGCCATTGAAGTTGAACCATTTGAACAAAGAACTTCTGAAACAATGCGAATCGTGTGGGGAAATTTTTCCTTCGGCGGGAAAACTGCAAAAATTCCTTTTTCCACCAAAACTCCATGACCAACTTCTCGGCGACCGGTTGCTCTTAAATTCTTAACTTCACCGGAACAAAAAGGAGGAAAGTTATAATGATGCATAAAACGCTTCCGACCGCTTTCTTCCATAGTGTCCAAATATTGTTCCGATCCTGGCGCCGCCAAAGTAACGATGGAAAGAACCTGAGTTTCTCCCCGACTGAAAATCGCCGAACCATGAACCCTTGGCAAAACGCTTACTTTGCAATCAATGGACCTGATTTCGTCAAGTTTACGTCCGTCTATACGTTGCTCATTGTCTAAAATGCCTTGGCTGACTTGTTGATAAATCAATTTATTGGCATACTCCATGGCTTTGGTTCTTTTCTCCTTGCCGATTTGTTTTTCAAGTAAAAGTTCTTCCAATTTGGCCCTGATTTTTCCCGCCGCGCCAATTCTCTCTTCTTTGGTTTTTAAAGGATGGCTGAATAAATGCTTTGGGCCTTCGTTTCCGACTATTTCTTTGGTGATCCTTTTTAATTCTTCTTTTGCCAAAACTTCCTCATCGGTTAAATCAGCGGTTAAAGAAAGTTTATCTTTTCCTATTTTATTTTGAATTTCTTTAATGAAATCATTAATTTTTTCCAGGTGTTCCAAGCCGAGTTTAACGGCTTCGGCGGCGGTCTCATTATTAATCTCTTTACTTCCCGCTTCTAACATAATCACCCGGCCCTTGGCGCCGCAAACGATCAGATCTAAATCGCTTTTAGCCCTGACTTCATAAGACGGATTTATTATCCATTCTCCCCTTTTTTCAGGGGAAGAAATATCCTGATTGGGAATCAAACCGACGCGCACGCCGGCAATCGGGCCTTCCCAGGGAATGTCGGAAATACTCAAAGCGACAGAAGCGGCCCATAAAGCCACCATATCCGGATCGTTCTCCTGGTCAACGGAAAGAACGGTTAAAATTATTTGAACCGCCCGGCGAAATTCTTGGTCAAAAAGAGGCCGAACCGAACGGTCAATCAAACGTCCAGCTAAAATTGCTTCATCCGGAGGACAGGTTTCCCGTTTAATGAA
>CAZCKV010000045.1:0-6452 GCA_964499385.1 uncultured Gammaproteobacteria bacterium
CCAGATAATAAAAAGTCAATTGCCGGACCGGCTTGTCGAACGCTTCGGTCAAATGCCCGGCGGCCAGTTGGTAGATATAAAGCTGCTGTCTTTTTCCCAAATCAAGATTCTTTCCCCCTCCCTGCCCTGTTTTGTAATCAATGATTTCATAACCGCCCTCACCTTCGTCAACCCTGTCAATAAATCCTTTAATAATGTATTCATTTAATTTGAAATTGAATTCTTTTTCCAAATATTTTATCTTCGGTTCGCTCTTAACGAAATCGTCGTAAAACATTTTTAAAACCTGTTTGCCTTTTTCTTTGAATTTTTCCCGATGTTCTTTGTTATCATACCATTCGTCAATCCAGGACTGTTCGTAAATTTCCATCAAATCGTCAAAAGACAGCAATCCGCCTTTTTCTTTTTTTAATTCCCGGCCGAATAATTCTTTTTGTTTTGCTTTTTTCTTTTCCCGCCAGGACTGACAAAATTGGTAAAGGGTCTTGTGTAAGCTCTTGCCGAAACTGAAGACGTATCTTCCCCGCCGGGGAATTTTCAGGACAAAAGCGAATTTATACTGCAAAGGACAGGTTTCAAAAGCGATCAACTGGGAAAAACTGAACCTCACCGGCAAAATTGCCGGCCTTTCTTTCTCCGGCTTAACAACCGATCTGGTTAAAACATTAATCTTTGGCCGTATTTTCACCGGCGTCTCTTTATTTACCCCGCCTTCAGCAGAATGAACCAGATCTAATTCGTACAAAAAACGGGACAACTTTTTCGCGGATTTTCCCCCGTAATCTTCCGCTGAAGTCAAATACAGACCCTGTTTGGCCCGGGTCAAAGCGACGTAAAACAGCCTTCTTTCTTCCTGCAGATGAACGTCTCCCCCGGGGATGATTTCTTTAATCAAATCTCGGGGCAGTTCAATGGCTTCTTGGCGCTCAAGGCTGGGAAACCTCTTGTCAACCAGATTGACAACAAAAACGTATTTGAATTCCAATCCCTTGGCGCTGTGGACGGTGCTCACCTTGACTGCTTCCGGTCCCTGTTCCAGTTCGGCGTCGATGCTCCCGGTGTCGCCGGTAATGACCATCAAATCAACCATGCGGATGAAATTATCAATTGATTTGTTGAAATTGACCGACTCGAAATTCTCCACTTTCTTGAAAAACTGGTTTAGCCAGAAAATATTCTCATTGTTCTTCGTTTCGTTCTTGTCCTCCTGTCCAGACAATATTTTCAAATAGCCGGAATCTTCCAAAAAAGCGTAAATTATTCTGCTGGTGCTTTCGGTCTTTGCCAAATCGGTGTGTTTTTGTATCAGAGACAAAAAAATGTTTAATTGTTCCACGGTTTTTTTTGAAAGTCCGAGGACAACGGCGGCCTTTTGCATAGCTTCGTAAAGCGACCAAGATTTTCTATTTGCAAAATTGGTCAGGCTGGCCAGTTCATCGCTGCTTATTTTGTCGTGAAAAACAGGTGAATTCAAAACCCGATAAACAGCCGGGCTTTCATGGTAATTGTCAAGCAGTTTCAGATAAGAAAGAATATCTAAAATTATCGGCTTGGAAAACAGGCCTGACCGGGCCAAAAACTGATGGGGAATGTTGGCCAAATTCAGGGCCTGGACAAACATTTCGGCCTGACTGTTGGCCCTGACCAAAACGGCAAAATCGTTCCAGCTTGCCTCTTTGTCTTTTTCTTTCAATTCAATAATTTTTCTCACCACCATTCCGGCTTCGTCTTCCCGGGTTTTGAGATGTAAATGAGTTATCTCCCCTTTTCCTTTGTTTTCTGCCTTAAGTTTTTTTATAATTTCTTTTTCCTGGGCTTCCAATCTTTCCGGATTATTCAATTGGATGAAGTTGTAAGCCAGGTCCAGGATATTCTGCTTGGAGCGGTAATTTTCAATCAAAACCACCTGCTTTGATTCTGGATAGTCTTTTTTGAATTGGAGCACGTTGTTGTAAGAAGCGCCACGCCACAAATAAATAGATTGGTCATCGTCAAAAACGACACTAACATTTCTTTTCGGTTCGGCCAGCATCTGCAATAATTTATACTGGGCCCAGTTGGTGTCCTGAAATTCGTCAACTAAGATGTATTTGAATTGCCGGCGATACTTTTCCAAAATCCGGGGTCTTTTTTCAAAAAGCTTTAAAGTGTAATTTATCAAATCGCCGAAATCCAGAGCGCTGTTTTCCAAAAGCAATTGCTGGTAAGTATGGTAAGCCCGGGCAACTTCTTTTAAACGGCTGGTTTCCTGGTCAAGCTGTTCCCCGGACATTGTCGTGTCTTTATTTATTTTCAAATTCTCTACATATTCCAGATATTCTTCCGGACTGATTAATTCGTCTTTAGCCCGGGAAAAATGTTTAACCAAACTTTGGATAAACCTGGTCGGATTGCCCAGAGGCCGGTAATAATCAAGGTCAAACTTGTTAAAATTGTCCTGGACCAGAAAACACTGCTGGACCTGGTTCAACAGTTTGAAATTAAGGGGCAAACCGATGTCTAAAGCATGTTGCTGTAAAATTCTTTCGCAAAAAGAATGAAAAGTGGAAACCCAAAGGTCAACGTAACCGTAAGGAAGTAATCTGTCTATCCTCTCTTCCATTTCCTGAGCCGCTTTGTCAGTAAAGGTTAAAGCCAAAACCTGGTCGGTTTTGACCAGGTTATTCAAAATCAACCAGGCAACCCGCCTGGTAATGACTGTTGTTTTGCCCGTGCCGGCGCCGGCGATAATCAACAAAGGACCTTGACCATGAGTCACGGCTTGTTTTTGTTCGGCATTCAAACCTTTTAAAATTTTAGATATTGATTCATTTTTAAGCATACAAGGGCATATTTTAGCACAAAATTACAACCTGAACAATTTTTTTGCGCTTTCAGTCGTTGTTTTAACGACTTGATTGAAATCTATATTTTTTAATTCCGCAATCTTTTGGGCCATAAAGCGGACGTAAACCGGCTGATTTTTCTGCCCCCGATAAGGTTCAGGAGCCAAAAAAGGACAATCTGTTTCCAACAGGATTCTGTTTAAGGGAATCTTCTCAACTACTTGTAAAAGTTCCGGCGAAGCGTTTTTAAAAGTAATCGGCCCGTCAAAGCCGAGATAAAAACCAAGTTTTAAAAACTCCTGGGCGATTTCCCAATCAGCGGAAAAACAATGAATAACTCCCGAAGGTATTTTTTCCAATTCTTTAACGATTTTTAATAATTCTAAATAAGCGTCTCTGGGGTTTTCCTTGCTTCCCCGGCAATGAAGAATTGCCGGCAAGTTAAATTCCTGAGCCAATTCAATATGCTTTGAAAAGACTTCTTTTTGTTTTTCTATGTTCTTTTTAGAATGATAAAAATCAAGTCCGGTTTCGCCAATGGCCTTGATCTTGTCTTTGTTCTTCTTAATCAGTTCTTTATACCTACTTCTCTTGAATTCTTCGTCTTCCACGTGAATCGGATGCAAGCCGACAGCCACGTAACAGTTTTCAAATTCCCGGGAAATTTTTATCGCTTTTTCGCTCGTTTCCAGGTTTGAACCGACATTAATCACCGCTTTTAAGCCGCTTTCAAAATTCTCTTTTATCACTTGAGAATAATCATCTTTAAAGGCCTGGAAATTTAAATGGGCGTGCGTGTCAATCATTCCTTATATTTTTTAATATCAACCCCTAAGTCTGTTGGTCCAAAAGCCAGGGGTAATAATTCGGAAATTTTGGCGACAACGACCTTTTCCTTTGAGGCATTTGACATAATTATTTCCAAATCAATTCCGCTTATTTGAGAAAACTCAAAAATCATTTGCCGGCAGGAGCCGCAAGGAGTAATTACTTCTTTACCGCCTTTGGCAATCATAGCCAGAGCTTTAAAACGACGTTCTCCCAAAGCATTAGCTCTGACCAAAGCCGAATGTTCGGCACAAACGCTTAACCCGTAACTTGCGTTCTCAACATTGGAACCGGTGATAATCTTGTTATTAATTGTAAGAAGCGCGGCGCCGACGGCAAAATTGGCATAGGGGGTGTAAGCCGTTGCCTTGGCTTTTTCCGCTGCCGAAAGCAATTCCTGATATCGCTTGCTTAAATTTTTAAATTTAACCTCTTTCATGTTTTTTCATTATACCACTTTTCTACCAATCCACAACTTACCCCTCCCTTTGACTTTTTTTAAAAAATATGCTATATTAAAACCAGTTTTTTCATTATATATATGAAGGGTTAAATTTTCAGCGTTCTGCTGAAAATTAGTGCTGGGTGTGAAAAGGCTGTCCCTCCTTACGACCTTAGTTGGGATTTTTACCAACGCACATCCGGCACTTTAATTAAAGCCCCTTTGGAATAAAGGGGCTTTTTACTTTTTGAGGTCGCCAAGATTGCCAACTTCCTGCGGTTTAATAAATCTGATTGTTTTTTTGTCAGTCGCATATTTCAATTATGACCTGATTTTCTTGTCCCGCAAACGTCAATCACGAATCAGAAAACTGTTGGCGATTTCCGTGAATTTGGAAGCGCTTTGATCCCAGTCAACTTTGGTAGTGTTGAAAGAAACGACCCAGATGTCATTCCCCTTCCCTCTAATCAGGATGATAAGTATTTTAAAATCAATCTCGTTCTGAGTCAGTTCCCCTTCCAAAGCGTATGCCTTGTTGGCGTTAATCTCCAGAGTGTTTTCATTCTGGAAAATGACTCCCGGGGTCGCCTGGGCAACCGCCTGTTTTAAGATCTCAATGTACTGCTTTTCCTCCAAACCCTGCAGAGAATCAAGGGTGACGGTGTAATAAGGATGGAAATTGATTTGTCTGGCCCGTTCATTGCTGACTGGACTCAGTATGTCAACGGCCATCAAAGAAACTCCCATCGGGTTCTGTTGTTCTGCCCAGCCCTGGGGAACTTTGATGCTGAACCCGTTTCCCAGAACCGTTTTATCCTCTGGTTCCCCCTTTTCCCTGATTTCCCCCCTGTTTATTCCGGCAACTTCCTGACCGTTTTGTTCAGACAAGTCCCGGCTTTTGTTCAGGGTGAAAATAAGAAAGCCGGCAACGACGACAATGACAAGAATAACGACAACGATTAAAATCTTTTTCATAAACTTTTATTACCTTTTTTAGATATTCAAGGTTTGCTTATTTGGCTTTCTTTAAAATCATAACGATTCCTTTATTTGCGTCCACTTCAACTAAATCTCCGTCCTTTAATAATTTAGAGGCATTTCTCGTGCCAACCACGCAGGGTTTGCCTAATTCCCTTGAAACAATGGCTGCATGACACAACAGACCGCCTTCGTCAGTCACAATGGCCGCCGCGCGTTTCATGGCCGGCACGTAATCAGGACTGGTCATTGAGCAAACCAAAATATTACCCTGTTTAAGCTTGTGTGAATCCTTAGCTGACATGGCTATTTTAACTCTTCCTTGGATAATTCCCGGTGACGTCGCCTGACCGGTTATAACCTCACTCAAATTATTTTCTCCAATAATGTTCTTATCAATGTCTTCAGCCAATTTTTTAGCTGACAAACCGGTTACCATAGATGATTTACCTTTTTCCATCAAAAACACGTAGCCCTTTTCTCTTTTTTTTAACTCTGTTTCCCCTACTTTCAAACCGTTCCTTAAACCCTCTAATATCTCTGAATAAGTTAATAAAACCCAGCGAGAATACTTTATTTTAAGTCTTTTGGCAATAAGTTTGTAAAACGGGATCAGCTCCGCAGTAGCGATTAACGCCTTTTCAACGCTCCAGTTTAACAACCAACTGAATTTCCGCGCCAGCTCTATCTGCTTGATTAATTCTTTGTCTTTATTCAATGTTTTAATCAATAAACCGGCCAACTTCTTATTCTCCAACTGCCGGTTTCTTTGCAATTTATGTTCTTCAATACCGTTATTCTTAACCGCTTGTTTAACATTATTAACCAATTCTCTCAAAGTTAAAGGTTCAATCGGCAAAAACAAAAATGTTTTCGTCCAGGCGTATCTTTTAAGATATTTATCGGCCAATTTTGAAAATTTCCCGTTCTTTTCAAAATTCTTTTTATTCCGGGCAAGTCTTACGAGCTCGTAAAAATCATTCTGTTCCGTCTGTAAAAGAACCTTCTTTGTGGGAAAAATCAAAATCATTAAGGCGTCATTAAAACCAGTCATTTTTTCTATCCGCTCCCGGTGTCTGTTCAATTTATTTTTAACCCGGTCAGTTATCAGATTGTATTCAATCACGTACCAAGGAATATAGAACCAGGGTATGACCGTCATAAAAACCTTGTCAAATTCTTCCCATAAATCCGCCAATTCTTCAGAAGTCATTTCACCCTTGGCCAGCCTTCCTTTTATTTCCCCGACTATCTTTTCCAGTTCCCTTACCCTTTTCCGGGTAAGATTAAAAAGATAATCTAAATATTTTCGCCTTGTCGTCGCTGTTCTTAATTCTTCAATCACTTTTTCCTTTTGTTTCTCTTTACCTTATCCCCTC
>CAZCKV010000046.1:0-6276 GCA_964499385.1 uncultured Gammaproteobacteria bacterium
GTTCAGCCACCGGCTCACAAGACAACCGGCCCTTCGTACGGGATTCAAATCCAGGTGCAGATAAAAAAAACTTCTTTGGTGAACAAATTTCATCAAACTGTCCGGCTGCCAAAAAAAATAAACAAATAAAAAAGAAAAAACTCCCAGGAGAAAAAAAAATGAAATTAAAATCATTATTCGCCGAACATGCTTCATAATATTCATTTAAAAAGTGCCTTAATCTTACAGGTTTGGATGAAAATTTCAAGGCTTATGGAGGTTCAACCTCCACATTATGGAGACTGGACCTTAATGGAAAATGCCGGACGAATATTATCATCGTTATGGCGCGGGGCTTGTCAATCTTTTAAAGGTTTTGTATAATAGTTGTATGAAAAACTTGTCTAACACAAAAGATTATCTCCAATTGGTAAAACCCTTTCCCCGCATAGGGGACCTTATTGAGGGAACCGTGATTGAAATCGGCCGCAATGAAATTTATTTGGATATCAACGGTCTGACCACCGGCATAACAAGGGGTCCCGAGCTTTTTGACGAATCGGGCGATTTTTCCAATTTAAAAAAGGGAGACAAAATCTCCGCCACAGTCATTGATTTGGAAAACGAAAAAGGCCTTATTGAAATGTCTTTCCGCCAAGCCAGCCATAAAAAAGCCTGGAACAACCTTGAAGAAATCGCCAAGAATGAAAAATCCATATTGGTCAAGATAACCGAAGCCAATAAAGGGGGCTTAATTGTCTATTACGGAAAAATCCAAGGGTTTTTGCCCGTTTCTCAACTAAAACCAGAACATTATCCACGGGTTGAAGAAGGGAATAAAAACAGAATTTTGGAAAAATTAAAAAAATTCGTCAATAAGGAAATGGAAGTCAAAATTATTGCCATTGACGAAAGATCCGGCAAATTGATTGTCTCTGAAAAAGAACTTGTTTCGACAAAGAAAAAATCAATTGACAAAAAGTACAAAGTGGGCGACATTGTCCAGGGAAAAATCAGCGGTCTGGTGGATTTTGGGGCTTTCATCACTTTTAACAAAGACCAGGAAGGTTTGGTCCATATTTCCGAATTAGCCTGGCAAAGAATAGACCATCCTCAAGATGTTGTCAAAATCGGAGACAAAGTAAATGCTGAAATCATCAGCATTACCAACGACGGCAAGATTTCTCTTTCCATAAGAAGATTGATTAAAGATCCCTGGCAGGACATCAAAGATAAATATAAAGTCGGACAAAAAGTTAAGGGAAAAGTTTTAAAAGTCAATCCTTTCGGTCTTTTTGTTGAACTGGATCCCGACATCCACGGACTGGCCCACATTTCCGAATTGTCGGACAAACCGGTTAAAGACATTTCTAAAATCGCCAAATCCGGAGATATGTTGACCTTCAAAATTGTTTCCATTGAACAAGACGACCATCGTCTCGGTTTGTCTCTAATTAAAGACTAAATGCAATCATTAACGCAATATGAAGTCATTGCTTAAAAACTTTCTTATTTTCCTGATTGTCTTTTTGATTATTTCCGGCTTATTCAGTCTGCTTAGGGCGCCGGTTAAAGACCTCCAGGAGATCAGCCTGAACGACCTGGTCAAAAAAATCCAAAACGGAGAAATAAAAGAGATTGTCGTTGAAGAAAACCGCCTGAACGTTTTTTCAACCGACGAAAAACGCTATTTCGCTTTTAAAGAAGAAAACGAACCTCTGGTCGGATTGTTAAACGATTACGGCGTTTCTTCCGAGAAACTCTCCAACGTCTCCATAAAAATCAAAAGCGCCCAAGGAAGAAATATTTTCTTCAACGTCATTTTCCCCCTCCTTCTCCCGTTAATACTGTTGATTGTCATCATATATTTTTTTTCCAGACAGATTCGCGGAGCCGGGATGCAGGCGTTTAAATTCGGAGAAAGCCAGGCCAGAAAAATAAATCCTCAAGACAAGCAGGTAAAAACAACTTTTAAAGACGTCGCCGGCGTTAAAGAAGCCAAAGAGGACTTGGCCGAGATTGTTGATTTTTTAAAAAATCCGAAAAAGTACATTGCTCTGGGAGCTAAAATCCCCAAAGGTGTTCTGCTCGTGGGGCCGCCGGGTTGCGGAAAAACTTTGTTGGCAAGAGCTGTGGCCGGCGAGAGCAACGTTCCTTTCCATCATATTTCCGGCTCGGAATTCATTGAGCTTTTTGTCGGCATCGGGGCGTCCCGGGTTAGGGATCTCTTCTCCAAGGCAAAAAAGAATCTCCCGGCAATTATTTTCATTGACGAATTGGACGCCGTCGGCCGCCAACGAGGCGCCGGTCTGGGAGGAGGTCACGACGAAAGAGAACAAACTTTAAATCAGATTTTGGTTGAACTTGACGGCTTTGAACCGAATATCGGGCTGGTGGTGATATCGGCCACAAACAGGCCCGACATTCTTGACCCGGCTCTTTTAAGGCCCGGTCGTTTTGATAGAAAAGTAATTCTTGACCTTCCAGACATTAAGGACCGGGAAGCTATTTTAAAAATTCACGCCCAGGGAAAACCTCTTGCTTCGGATGTCAGCCTCCAAAAAGTTGCTCAAAGGACGCCGGGGTTCACCGGAGCCGATTTGCAAAGCCTTTTAAATGAAGCTTCCATTCTGGCGGCTAAAAAAAATAAAAAAGAAATAGACAGTCTGGACATTTTAGAAAGCGTTGAAAGGGTTCTTTTGGGGCCTGAAAGGAAAAGTCATATTCTTTCTGAAAAAGAACGTAAAATCGTCGCTTTTCATGAAGCAGGACATGCGGTTGTCAGTTATTCCCTGCCCGGCTGCGATCCTGTCCAAAAAATATCCATTATTTCCCGCGGTCAAGCCGCCGGTTATACCCTGCTTATACCGGAGGAAGAAAAATCGCTTAAAACAAAATCTGAGTTTTTGGACAATCTCAGCGCTTTATTAGGGGGATACGTTGCCGAAGAAAAAACCTTCGGTCAGGTAACCACTGGCGCGGCCGATGATTTGCGCAAAGTGACTCAATTGGCCCGCAAACTCGTTACTGAATACGGAATGAGCGAGACCCTCGGGCCAAGAACGTTCGGAGAAAAAGAAGAATTGATATTTCTCGGCCGAGAAATATCCGAAAGAAGAGATTATTCTGAAGAATTTGCCCGAATCATAGACAAGGAAGTTTCCCGTTTCATCAAGTCTTGTTATAAAAGAACCACGAATATTCTGGAGAAAAATAAGAATAAACTGGAAAAAATAGCCAATCTTCTGCTGGAAAAAGAGAGTATAGAAAAAGAGACGTTTATTGAAATGATGAACCCCGTTAGAAAGCTCTCCCCGTTAGAGACTTCTTTTTAAATGTCTTATAGATATTTTTATAAAATGAATTATAATTATTGGGTCTCTAACGGGACTCGCTCCGTAGATTTTGAATTATCACGATTTATTAAAATAATCAATTATAACTTTCTAACGGAGTAAAAAAAATAAGCATATGTCTGATAAAATTAAACATGCCGATTTAAAAATTTTATTCAAAGACTCTTGGAGATTAGTCTGGCAAAATCCCGTTATTTGGTTGTTCGGATTTTTTGCCGCTTTTTTTTCAAATAATGAGATTATCTCTCTTTTCAAAAATTATAAAAAAATAACCGACTGGATGGACCAGTTGGTTGTTTTAAAATCTTTTCGAGTGTCTTTAAAAGACATTTTCCAAAACCCGGCTTTCTCGGACATTTTTAATCTCAAAGAAAACCATTATTTTCTTCTCGCCATAATCATCGCTCTTCTGTTTTTATTCCTGTCTTTTCTCTCACAAATCGCCATTATTCTGTCGGTAAAAAAATACGCAAATAAAGAAGAAAAACCTTTCAGCCAGTCTTGGAAGCGGGGAAAAGTTTTTCTCTGGCCGGTTATCGGCGTTTATGCTCTTGTTTTTTTGATTAACTACGGCTTTTTAGCCTTATTGGGGTCTTCTTTTTTCTATAATTCACTGCCGATTATCGTTTTGGTGATTATTTTTCTGCTCCTGGGGATTCTTCTTTCTTTTTTATTAAGATTTTCAATATTTTTTATTGTTTTACAAAAGGAAAAATTTTTCAAATCAATCAAAAACGGCTTTTTGTTTTTTATTAAGAATTTTTCCGCCATAATCCGGACCTCGGTTTATATCTGTGTAATCGCCTTCTTGGCGGGTTTTGTTATTTTTCTGATTTCCATTGGCACGGCGTTTCCTTTTATCATCATTGTTGATTTATTTCTGCGATTTAATCTTATGGTTGGTTTTTGGTTTTTTTTTATTTTTTTGTCAATTCTAATTCTCGCTTTTCTTTTAGCCGTCGGATCTATTTTTTACGCCTGGCAGACCTTTGTCTGGACGTCTCTCTTCTTAAAACTTTCGCCCTCTTTTAGAGTTTCTTCTTCTTCTTTTAAAGAGGAGAAAAAATGTGGATAAACCCCCACACTAATTAATTAGTGTGGGGGTAAATCACCAATATCTTTTATTATTTATTTAGAAATAAATATTTTTTCTTAATATCAACAATTATTCCACTTTTTATTAAATTCTTTTCCCTTTCTTATCAATAACACTTTTATTCGTTTTTGTTTTAAACTAAACCTTTTCGTTTTTTATTTCCAAATATCCCCTGTATTATTACTAAAAAAAGTATATAATATATAATATAATATATTATTAAAATATTATGAAATTTTCTTGCCTTCAGGAAAATATTTCCCAAGGATTAAACATTTGTTCTCATTTAACCGGGACAAGTAGGATTAGTCTTCCTATTTTAAACAATGTTTTATTAACTACCCAAAAAGGTTTTTTAAAATTAAGCGTTACTAATTTGGAAGTGGCTATAGAAACGAAAATCAGGGCGAAAATAGAAAAAGAGGGTCAAATAACAATTCCCTCTCAGATATTAAACAGTTATATAGGATTATTAACCAACGAGGTTTTAAATTTTGAATTAATTAAAGACGAATTAGTCGTTGAAAGTAAAAAACAAACAGCGAAAATTAAAGGATTTTCCGCTGAAGAATTTCCCATAATCCCCAAGGTTGAAGTAAAAGAAAAATGTTTAATAGAAGGAGATGTTTTAAAAGACGCCCTGGAAAAAACTCTTTTTGCGATTTCTCCTTCGGAGGTGAGGGTTGAATTAAGCGGAGCTCTTTTTTCTTTTAACGACCCTGTTATAAATAAATTAAGTATCGTGGGAACGGATAGTTATCGTCTGACGGAAAAACAGGTAGATTTTAAAAAAGCGAATTTCAAAGATAATAAAAAAGTGATTATTCCGGTAAAAACCCTTCAAGAACTTTTAAGGATTATTAAAGGCAAAGAAGAGGTGGAAATTTGTTTGTCAGAAAACCAGATATTGTTTATTTACCAAAACACGGAATTGGTTTCCCGAATAATTAGCGGGGATTATCCTGATTACAAACAAACCATACCGGAAGCGATTAAAACAAAAACGATAGTTAAAAAAGAAGAAATTTTGAGAACGGTTAAGACCGCCAGTTTCTTTACGAAACTGGGCATAAACGACATAAATCTGAAATTTGAATCTAAAGAAAATAAATTAATAATATCGTCCCTTAATAATCAGATAGGAGAAAATAGAGCGGTGATTTCGGCTGAAATCAGCGGACAGGATAATGAAATAGTTTTTAATTACCGTTATCTGATTGACGGTTTAACAAATCTGTCCGGGGATGAGGTAAAAATGGAAATAGTCAATGACGAGACTCCCGGTTTAATCAAATCAATCTCGGATAAATTTTATTTATATTTAATTATGCCGATAAAAAACAATTAAATGGATACGAATTATTAATCGTAATTAGTGTCCTTATGAGGTGGTTTTATGAATAAAAAAGAGTTAATTGAGAAATTAACTAAAGAATCAAAACTTTGTTCAAAAGCGGAAAGTGGCAGGTGTTTAGATTCTTTTGTTAAAATTGTCAAAAACGCTTTAAAAAGCGGAGAAAAAGTGGCGATTGCCGGTTTTGGAACCTTTTCTGTAACTAAAAGGGTTGCCCGCGCCGGTGTTAATCCTCAAACTGGCGCCAGAATCCAGATTCCCGCGATGAAAGTCCCTAAATTTAAAGCCGGACAAGGATTCAAAAAGGCCGTTAAATAAGAAAGAAGAACGGATTTAATAAAAACCCCTTTTAACAGGGGTTTTTTATTTTAAACACGATAAGAAATTTAGGTTGACAGCCACCCGCCGTCACTAACCACAACAGAGCCTGTCATGTCACTTGAAGAATCAGAGGCGAGGAAAACAACCAGTTCAGAAACTTCTTCTGATTT
>CAZCKV010000047.1:0-6218 GCA_964499385.1 uncultured Gammaproteobacteria bacterium
ATCCGCAACTGGGCCGGAACAATCCCGGCAAAGCGGAGACGTTTCGCTGTCGCGGCCGCCAGGCAGACAGCCGCCGTGTTTCTCATCAGTCTTGCTCCCGTGTTTTATGCCGCTGTGCTTCCCTCAAAAAAGCCCGTTTTTCTCGCACCACGCGAGCGCTTCGACCAGTCCCTGCTCGGCGGTCCTTGTCGGCGCGCAGCCTATCGTCTGCTCGACCTTGCCTATGTCGAAGCACATGTGCTCCAGGAGGAAATCGAGCCGGTTCGCCCATGTGATTCCCGGATAAATCCTCATCAGCTCCTCAGGCGCAACCACGCTGATCGCAGACTTGCTCCTCAAGTATTCCATCGCCGTCTTGAGGTAGCGGCCCAGGGTTATCGCCTTCTTGCAGGAGATTATGAATATTTCGCCGCGCACCTTGTCCGGGAAATTCAGCCCCTTCACGAACGCGCTCGCCAAATCAGTGTTATACCCCGACTGCACGAGGATGTTCTCCACCGTCGGTATCGAGACGGGCTCGCCTTTTTTCAGTTTTTTGAAGAATTCAATGTCCCGCGAGCCCCAAAGCTCCAGCGGAACCCTGTCCGGGCCTATTATGTTTGTTGGCCGGAAAATGCTCAGCGGAAATTTCTCCTTATTCCAAAAGCGGAGGATTGGCTGATGTAACCCGTTCTTTGCCAAGGGCTCTAAAACGTCTGGGACATCAAGTGATGGCTATTACCCCTTATTACGGTTTTATAAAAGAAGGGGGATGGCCGTTGGAAAATTTGAGCTTCCGCTTGACATTGAGTTTTGCGGGACAGGAATACCATTTCGGTTTTAAAAAAGTTATTTGTCCGGATAAATATCCGGTTTTTTTCGTTTGCCAACAAAGATTATTTGGTTCCCGTTGCAAAAAAGGATCGGGAATATATAATTATCCGGACAACGGTTTGAGATTTTTGCTTTTTAATTTAGCCGCTCTTGAATTGATTAAAAATTTAAAATTTGAACCGCAGATAATCCATTGTCATGATTGGCACACGGGTTTGGTACCGAATTATTTGAAAACAAAATACAAGAACGACGAAAAATTTAAAAATACGGCCACGCTTTTCACTATTCACAACTTGCTTTTTCAGGGCCCAAAAAACTGGTGGGAGGTTCCTCCGGAAAAAAAAGATGACGGCAAAGACGTTCCTCCGGAAAACATAAAGAAAACCCAATGGATTAATTTTGTCAAAAGGGCTATTTTAAACGCTGATGTCATAAATACGGTTAGTTTGCGGCACGCTCAGGAAATAATGACCAAAGAATACGGGTGTCAATTGGAAAATTATCTCCGAAAAAGAAAAAAGGATGTTTACGGGATTATCAACGGGATAGATTACGCCATTTTTAATCCCCGATTTGATCCGGATATTTATGTTCACTATGATGCTGATCTCCTGGAAAAAAAGATTGAAAACAAGATTATTCTTCAAGAAAAATACGGTTTGGACAAAAATTCCAAAATTCCTTTAATCGGTTTGGTTAATCGGTTGACGGAACAGAAGGGTTTTGAGCTGATTATCAGTCTTTTGGATTATCTCTTAAAAAGAGATTTGCAAATCGCTGTGGTCGGCAGCGGCGATGAAAGTTATGGGGAGATATTAAAAAAGTATCAAAAAATTTATCCTAAAAAAATATTGTTTATCACCCCTTTTAAAGAGGATGTCGGCCGCAAAATATATGCGGCTTCAGATATTTATTTAATGCCTTCTCGTTTTGAACCTTGTGGAATTTCCCAGTTAATTAGTTTGCGTTACGGTTCAATACCCATTGTTCATGCAGTCGGCGGTCTTTTAGACACCATCAGCGATTATAATCCGAAAACAGGAAGAGGAAATGGCTTTGTTTTTCGTTCATATAATTCACAGGATTTATTGTTTGCCATTGCCCGGACTCTGGAAAATTATAAAAGGGAAGCGGCTTGGCAAAGTTTAGTCCGGCGAAGCATGAAAGAGTCATATTCCTGGACTTTGCCGGCGAAAAAATACGTTGTTTTGTACAGAAAAGCGATTCGTAAAATAAAACTTTCCGCCCAAGGCGGATCCGCCTCCGGCGGAAAAAATGAAAAATAATCCCTCACCCTTCAAGTACAGTAGTCTGTATTCTAAAAATAGAGCTAAAAATAGTTTAAAATATTTTAAATAATCTAAGTAGTTATTAAATCATTACAAAGTCACAAATTTGTATGTCTAAAAAATATCCTTTGTTAAATTTGAAAAAACAAGAATTGGTAATAAAATTGGGGTGTGACTTTGTGGTGCTTGAAGGGTGAGGGATGTATTGGGTTAACCTTTTGCACATCTATCAGCCGCCGGGACAAAAGAAAAAAATCATTGACCAAGTTGTTTTGGAATCTTATAACAGAATTTTATCTGTTTTAGAATCAAAAAAAGAAGTAAAAATCAGTTTGAACGTTTGCGCTTCTTTAACTCAGCAATTATTCGAGTTCGGACACAGGGACGTTGTGGAGAGGATAAAGAAACTGGCGGAGAACGGTCAGATAGAATTAGTCGCTTCGGCCGCTTACCACCCGATTCTTTCCCTTTTGCCCAAGACGGAAATAATGAGACAGATCAGGCTTAATGAGGAAATAAATCAAAAATATTTCGGTAAAGTTTGGAAACCAAAAGGATTTTTTCTTCCAGAGTTGGCTTATGATAAAAAAGTGGGAGAAATTATCAAAAAGTCGGGTTACCAATGGATGGTCTTGGACGAGATAGCTTATCAAGGAAGTTTCGGGAAAATTTCTTTTAACAAAATTTATAAACTAAAATTCCTCTTTTGTTTTTTTAAAAACAAAGATTTTAAAATAATTTTTCGCAACAGAGGTTTGAGCTTGCTTTTTTTTGGCAATTGGCTGGATTCAGTTGATAAATTCTTTTCAGCTGTTAAAAAAGACAGGCGGTCGGATAAATTTTTAGTCACCGCCTTTGACGGAGAAAACCTTGGTCACCACCGCAAACATTTGGCTGATTTGTGGTCGGAAATTTTAAATAATCCCGAAATAAAAGCCATTACTTATTCAGAGTATTTGAATCTTTTAAAAGACGCTCCGTCAGAAAAGGTCAGTCCGTTGGCTTCAAGCTGGGCAACGGAAATGAAAGATTTGGAAAAAAATGTTCCTTATCCCCTTTGGCGCCATCCAGAAAACCAATTGCACCGATTGCAATGGCAGTTAACCGATTTTTTGATTAAAACAATAAAACATTGTCGGAGTGATTCAAATTACAACGAAGCCAGAAACCTTTTGGACCAGGCCTTGGCCAGCGATCAATATTGGTGGGCCTCAATCAAGCCTTGGTGGAATCCCGGAATTATTGAAAGAGGAGCGCAAAATTTTGTCCGAGTCGGGAGATTATTGGAAAAAAGCGCCGATTTTGGAACAAAAAATAGAATTGAAAAAACAGCTCAAGACATTTTTAATGAGCTGGAGCGCAGAAAAAAATCCGAGAATTACAGGACTATTGAGAAAATAGGAGATTGGAAAGGATAAATATATGTATTTTTATGATTTAATTCACGGGTATCAGCCATTTAATCCGTCAGCAATCGTTCCTAAGTGGATAAAAAGAAACCTTAAAGATAAATTTTTACCCACTTCTTCGGCTATGGAAAAGGGATTAATTCCCCGGGGCGTTCAACTTCAAGGATGGACCATTGAGGCTTGGTTAGCGGCCAAAAAATCAATTCATGATCTGGCCCGAAAAACCCTTAAAAACTTAAAAATTGCCAATCAAAAAGGGAATGTTGAAATCGGCGCCAGCGCTTATTCCCATCCGATTTTGCCGATGTTAAGCGATGACTTAATCAAGATTCAGGTTATTTTAGACAGGGAAGCAGTTGAGAAACGTCTCGGTAAAGCAACTTGGTTTTGGCCTCCGGAAGGGGCAATTGACCAACGGACGTTAAAAATAGTTCATCAGATTTTTCCTGATTTGATTTTATTGATTCCGGATAAAGCCATCAGCCGATATAATTTCAGCGGACCGGTTAAAATCAAATTTCCTGTCTCGCTCGTCCCGCTTGACGCGAGTCGAAGCGGGACGGCAGGCAGAAAAAACAGTTTTCAAAAAGCAATAGTTTTCAATACCTTGTTTAAGGATTTATTCATGAACGCCGAGGATTACAGAAAGAGACCCAAATACGTTAAACGACCAAAACGTTTGCCCAAGGAGCTTGTCTGGGCCCAGGTGAGGAGGACGGTTCATTCCCCTAAAGTATTTTTACAAGTGTTAAATTTTTTAAAAGATTACTATAGAAGCCCGACTTCTATAGTAGATGGATTTGTTTTAATGAGGGATTGGGAAAACGCCGGTTCAAAAAAAGGATTGAGGAAAAAAGAGAATTGTAAAGACATCGGCGTTTTTTCAAGACTCAAAGATAAGATAGATTTTCGTTTACCCGGCCAGTTTGACTGGGAAAAAGCGGAAATAGTCTCTATCAATAAAATTATTCAGGCTTCTTGGGATATGGAATCAACTCCCCAAGATCCTTTTCCCTGGTGGCGGCCGAACAAAGAAGGAAAAATTTGGAAACAGCGAAAACCTTTTAGGAGGAAAAGAATTGTTGAGTGGCAGGAGTTGATCAGAGAGTTTGACCAAGTTTTTCAAAAAAAGGTTAAAGAAAAAGGCGGATTAGAAAAATCTTTGGCGGATAAGGGATTTAAAAATTCTTTGAAACAAACCCTTCCGGCTCTTCATTCCTGCGTCGGCTGGCATTATTTCGCCAAACGGTCCTGGAAGCCGGATTATCAATATTCACAGGCGGCTTTGGAAAATATAGTATTGCCAAATTTAGAAAAATTGAAAAAATTATAAAATATGAAATGGGTCAATTTTCTACATTTTTATCAACCATATAACCAGCAGCTTGATATTTTGGAAAGGATTGTCAACGAGAGTTATCGCAAAATTATTGGCGGACTGGCTTCCAACCCGGGAGCCAAGATTACGATTAATATCAATGCCGGTTTGACCGAACTTTTAGCCAAAAACGGCTACCTTGATTTAATTGAACAAATTAAAGAGTTTGCTCAAAGAGGTCAGATACAGTTCACCGGCGGGGTTAAATATCACCCGTTTTTGCCTCTTCTGTCAAGAGATGAAATCCAGAGACAAATTAGACTCAATGAACAGACTAATAAAAAATATTTCGGCGGGGCCTGGCAGCCGAAAGGATTTTTTTCGCCGGAACTGGCTTACAGCAAAAAGGTGGCTCAAATAGCCAAAGAAGCTGGTTTTAAATGGATAATTGCCGAGGAATTAGCTTCTCCTGAAAAGCCTGATTTTAGAAAAATTTATGACGTCAAAGACCTTCCCGATTTTAAAATCCTTTTTCGCGACAAAAGAATTAGTGTTTTGATTCTTTCAGCAATTGTCCGAAATTTTGAATCCCTTCTTCAGGAAATAGGAGAAGAGGAGATAAAAAAAGACCGTTATCTTTTGACCGTGATGGATGCGGAGACATTTGGACATCACCGTCCGGGATTGGAAGATTTTCTTTTTCAAATATATAAAGACAAAAAAATTCCAAAAGTTTTCATTTCAGATTTGATAAAAGAATTCGGCGTTCATGAGCCGATTGAAGTCCGTGACAGCACCTGGTCTTCCGAGGAACAGGATTTTTGGCTGGAAAAAGACAAAAGACATCCGTTTACGCTTTGGAATCATCCGGAAAATCCAATCCATCAGTTACAATGGGAATTTACTTATTTCGTCATTGACTTGGTTAAGAAGATTAATTCACGGTTTTCCTGGTACAAAGAAGTCAGGCAAAAGCTGGACCGCGCTTTGCAATCAGACCAGTATTGGTGGGCTTCATCCAAACCGTGGTGGTCATTGGAAATGATTGAACAAGGAGCCAATGCTTTAAAAGAAGTGATTTTTTCCATTCCCAATGTTTCTTTAAAAATAAAAAAGCAAGCGGAAGATTATTATCATCGGATAATAGGAATAGCCTTTGAATGGCAGCGCAGCGGAAAAATAAGACTGGCCTATCGCCAGGCCATGAAAACTTGGAAATCCGTGCCTTATAAAAAAAGAGTTTTAGCCGGTCAGTTCAACGCCATGGTTTTAGAATTTGAAGACGAAATGAAAAGAGCGATTAAAAACCAGGAATTCGAAAAAGCCATTAAATGGCGCGACGCGGTTTATAAATTAAAAAGCGGCATGGATATCCATGACGTCTTG
>CAZCKV010000048.1:0-6212 GCA_964499385.1 uncultured Gammaproteobacteria bacterium
GACTCCACCCTATATTAAAAGAATTTCCAATCTCAAAGAATACCAAACCATCTACGCAAAGGAAGCCGGTTCAACCGCGGCCCCGACCGCCGGATTCCATTTCACTAAAAAATTAATCAAGAAATTAAAAAAACAGGGAATACAATTTGAGTTTGTCACCCTGCATGTCGGTTTGGGCACTTTTCAACCAGTAAGGGTTGAAAACATTGAAAAGCATCAAATTCATCCTGAATGGGGAGAAATAACCGGAGCAACGGCTAAAAAACTGAATCAAGCCAGGCAAAATCGCCAAAGGATTATTGCCGTCGGCACCACCAGCGCCAGAACCCTGGAATCCTTTTGCCGGAATAAAAAAATAAAATCCGGGGAAAAGTGGATTGATACTTTCATCTATCCCGGCTATAAATTCAAGTTTGTTGACGGCCTGATTACTAATTTCCATCTGCCCAAATCAACTTTGATAATGCTGGTTTCCACTTGGGCCGGAAAAAAATTTATTTTCCAGGCCTATCAACGGGCAATTGAAAAAAAATACCGCTTTTACTCTTTCGGCGACGCCATGCTGATTATTTAGATCTTGATTTCTTATACTATTCATTATTATGAATAGTATGAGATATGAAAAAAGAAAAGAGCCTCCTACGAAAAAATTTCGCCGAAGGCTCAAGTTGTTAAGAGAGACAAGTCCTTGATCCACCAGTTGGCGGATCAAGGCTCAGAACTTCCGAGCGGACGAAACGCCCAAGTCGCCATCGCGGTCGCCATCCCAGTAGAAGTAGACACTGAGACCCTCCGAATCGAAGAAGCCAACGAAGACACGGCCGCCGTCCGAATCCACAGAAGATGTGCGGACATAGATGTGTTCGAACAGGCGTTTACCAGTGGCGAGGTAGTGTCCGATGATGGTGTAAACCATCACTTGGGCTGTGGGCACTTCTTCGTCCTTAGTAATCAGTGCTTGTTGCTCTTGCCAGTTCTTCAAGGTTGAGTTGTCCACTGGAGTCTTGCGAACCAATTGCCAGCTAACTTCGCCACGCTCTTTGGTAAAGGACTGCTTGTTATACCAAGCGTCCTCGTGGCTATAGAAGAGTTTTCGCTCCACCTTGCCACGAATCTCGAGAATCGATAGTGGAAAGACCGCTACGAGGACATGAGTGTCCTTCGATTTTTCGAGCACTGCCTCGGAGAATGGAATCTCCGAAAAGGCTGCGAGTTGCTGACGTGTGGGATTGACCCCGAAGTGCTTGATGGCTTCCTCGACACCGAAGAAATTCTTGCCCATTATCTCACGGGCACGCTTCTGACCGGTCGTTGGCTTGAAACCACCGTTCTGAATCAGCCTCACCACTTTCGCGGCAAGTTCATTGTCCTTCGAGTCAATGACCCTCTGAGCAAGTTCTTCTAAGAGACCTGCACTCTCCAGTTTCAGTAGGAACTCGTGTTCCTTGTGTACCGACAGGGTACGGCTCACCTTAGTTTTCATGGCATACCTCCTATCTTTTTTCTACCCGAACCGTTCGGGTAGAACGGCTTGTACTCACTATGAGACGAGCCCTCCGTCGCCAAAGCTTTGGAGAGTAAACATTTTAGAATTTACCAAAAAATACTTGTCCGCCGTAGCTTTAGCGAAAATGGGCTTGCCTCATAGTTCTTTGTATTTTCAAAGAACATCTTTACCTCCTTTTTTTCTACATAGTATTCTAGCAAAAAAAATCTCTTTTTGTCAACCCCGTTAGAGATAGAGTTTTTGAAAGAAACTCGTCCGGTTTTCGGAGAAAACCTATCTCTAACGGGGTCAATAATTGACAATTTTCTTTTTTCCATTAAACTAAACTCGTCCGGCCAGGTAGTCCCTCACTTGGAACCACGAACAAAAATGAAATGTTTAAAATTAGCTTAATACTTTAGTTTCGCGTCCAAGTGAGGGGCCAGGTAGCCAAGTGGTAAGGCAAGAGTCTGCAAAACTCTTATACAGGGGTTCGAGTCCCCTCCTGGCCTTTTTTGTTTTTCTTAAACTCTGGTATAATAAACAAATGAATAAAAACCCAAAACTCATCCTTGTAGACGCCCAGGCCGTTCTCCACCGCGCCTGGCACGCCCTGCCCAAGCTAACCGACCCAAACGGCCGGGTGGTTAATGCCGTTTACGGTTTTATTTCCCTTTTATTAAAGCTTATCCGCGAACAAGAACCTGATTATTTAATCGTGGCTTTTGACACCAAAGCGCCCACCTTCCGCCATAAAGAGTATAAAGAATACAAAGCCGGAAGAGAAAAACAACCTCAAGAATTTTATGACCAGATACCTTTAAGCAAAGAGGTTGTCAAAGCTTTTGACATTCCCATTTTTACCAAAGACGGCTTTGAAGCCGATGATTTAATCGGCGCGATTATTAAAGCCCAGAGAAAAAAGAATCCCAAAATTGAATCTCTAATCGTCAGCGGCGACCTTGATTTATGCCAGTTGGTTGATTCCCAAACTTCTCTTTATTACCTGAGACAAGGGATTTCCCAGATAAAAATATATAATCAAAAGGATATTGAGAAACGTTTCAGTTTATTCCCTGAACAATTGATTGACTTCAAGGCTCTCAGAGGAGACCCTTCTGACAATATCAAGGGCATGAAAGGCATCGGGCCCAAAACCGCCCTTGATCTGATTAAAAAATTCAAAAGCTTGGAAAATCTTTATAAACATTTAGAAAAGTGTTTTAAAAAAGGAAGAAAATGCCTGATTAAACAATCTCTGGCTGAACGCCTTTGGGAAAATAAAAAACAGGTTTTAAAAGACAAAAGATTGGTAACCATAGAAAAAGACATTCCTGGCATAGATTCAGAAAAAATAAAACGGCTTGGGAATTTTGATTATAAAAAAATCATCAAGATTTTTCAAAATCTTGGCTTTAAAAGCCTGATAAAAAGATTGGAAAAAAATGGTTTAAACCAGCAAAATAAATTATTTTAACAATATGATTATCTTTCTCTACGGCCCTGACACTTATCGCTCAAAACAAAAATTAAACAATCTAAAAGAAGAATTTATAAAAAGAAAAGACAAAAAAGGTCTGAATGTTTCTGTTATTGAAGCCAAATGTCTGACTTTGGACGAATTAAGAAAATCATTCTTAAGCGCCGGGCTTTTTTCAGAAAAAAGACTGTTGATTATAAAAAACATTTTGTCGGAAAAACCGGCAAAAAAAGACGAAAAGGCAAAAGAAAAATTATTTGAAGAAATTATAAAAATCTTAAAAAAGTCCAAAAAAGACGAAGATCTGCCGACTGGCCAGGCAGGCAACATTCTTATTTTCTGGGATGAAAAAATTAACGAAAAACAACTAAATTCTAGTCAAAAACCTCTTTATCAACTTTTAAAAAAAGAAAAATACGCCGAAGAGTTTGAAACCCTTGGATTACCTGAAATAAAAAAATGGGTTAGAAAACAAATTAGTCAGCAAGGTTTTCAAATCCAAGATCAGGCTTTAGATTTACTAATCAATACTTTTGGTAATAATCTTTGGTTGTTTAAAAACGAATTGGAAAAATTAATGGCTTGGGAATTATCAGAAGAAAAAAAAGAAATTAACTTATCCGACGTTCAAAAAATTATCTCACCAAAATTTGAACAAGACATCTGGCAACTGGTTGACTGTTTGGGACAAAAAAACAAAACCCGGGCTTTAAAAATCCTTTCTGACCAATTTAAACAAAACGTTGATGTCTCGCAAATCATTTCTCTTTTGGCTCATCAATATCGGACCATTTTCAGGATTAAGTCCTATCTGGAAACCCACCGCATCAACAATCACTATCAATTGTCCAAAATCATTGGTCTTCACCCCTTTGTCTGCCAAAAAGGACTGGCGCAAGAAAAAAATTATAGTTTAGGGGAATTAAAAAAGACCTATCAACAATTATTAAAAATAGATCTTCTAAGAAAAACTAAAAGAATTGATTCTGAAACCCTGTTAGATTTATTAATTATTAAATCTTAATTACTTCGGCAAACCGTTAACTTTTTTCATTAATCGTTGTTTGGTGCGAGCTACGGTATTTTTTTTCAATATACCCTTTTGAAGCCCTCTATCAAGGGCTTTCTGAATTTTAGCGTAAAAATTAACCGCTTCTTTCTTGTCTTTAGCAACTACGGCTTTTAAAAACTTACGTTTTAGCCAGTCAATATTCGCCTTTACTTTTTTATTACGTTCTGTGTGTTTTTTTGCTTGACGAAGCGCTTTCGCCGCAGATTCTTTAATCGGCATATTTAATTTAATAATTTACTGAATTATGAATAATCTTCTTCTTTTTCTTCCTCTAATTCTTTTTCTTCCTCTTCTAAAAGTTCTTCTTCTTTAGCTATTAATTTGTCCCACTTGTCTCGACCATTAATTAAAATGTTTAATCTTGCTTTAAAATCTTCATTAAAATCTTTTAACAATCTCGGGGTTTTTTTAAAAAGACTTAAAATATCTTCTAAGGCTTCTTGGGGTAAAATGGGTAAAAAAATTAATAGGTCGTTTTGATCCTCGGGCGAAATTTTGGAAGAATTAATAAATTCTCTCAGTTTGTCTAATATTTGTGACATTTTTTTGGCTATTGTTTTTACGCAGCCTCTGAGTTAAAAAAATTAACCCTTTTGTCTATAATCTGGGGATTTTCTTTAATCTTAAGCATTAATTCACGACTAATCTCAAAGGTTTTTTTTAATGGCGTTTCAGGATGCAGATTTAAAGCTTCTGAATTTTCCCTATCTTTCTTATCAAAAAATTGAGCCATTTCTGGGTTCTCGGTTTTTTCTTGAATCTTTCTTAGCACCTGCCCAACAGCCAATTTTTCCTCCTGATTTTCCGCTCCTGGTTGAAATTTTGATTCAAATGACATATTTTTCTTATCAATCCCCTCCGACAAATTATTACACTTCAATAAATATTAATACTATGATATAATATGTTAAAAGTATATCAGAATTCTCTAAAAAGTCAAGTCCAGCAAAACTGTGGAAAACAAATCCCTCACTTTTCAGCAAAAACACTATCGCATTTTCGCCGCAAAATTCTGGATTTAATGAGGGAATAAAAAAAGTCAAGTGAATATAAACATTAAGGGTGATGTATTTAAAAAATGCATCACTGAAAGGTAGAGTATGATTTACTCTCTTCAAGGAAAAATTAGTGAGATAGAAAAAAATTTTATCGTTATAGAAACAAATGGCGTATCATTTCAGGTATTTGTTAGTGATTTTTTATTAGAAAAAATTAAAATCAATCAAACAATTAAAATTTTAACTCATTTAGAATTAAAAGAAAATACCCTAGAATTGTATGGTTTTAAAAATAAGTCAGAATTGGAATATTTTAAATATTTAGTGGCTATTCCCGGCATTGGACCAAAATCAGCCATTAATGTCCTTTCTTTAATTCGGCTTGAAGACTTGGAAAAAGCTATCTTGAATGAAAAAGTTGATATTCTAACCAAGGTCTCGGGAATCGGCAAAAAAATCGCCCAAAGAATTGTTTTGGAACTTAAAGAAAAAATTGCCAAAAAAGCCAAAACTTTCTCTGGTCAAGAAGAAGATGATGCTCTGGTCATCGATGCCCTAGTAAGTATGGGCTATACTCTGGCCCAAGCCCGAGAAGCTATAAAAAAAATCCCTTTGGAAATCAAAGGAACAAATAAGAGACTTAAACAAGCCCTTAAAATTCTTTCCGGAAGATAAAATTATTTCTTAACTTTCTTCTCAGCCGCTGATTCAGAGGCTGATTTTTTTTCAGTACCTACTGATAAAATTTTAACCTTAGTCTGCCATTGCCGATGTCCGACATTCCGGTGATAACGGATTTTGGGTTTGTATTTAATAACACTGACTTTTTTTCCTTTTTCTACAGCCAAAACCTCTGCTTCCACCTTAATCTTTAAAGTCGGCTTGCCTATCTCTACTCCGGTTTTTTTCTTGGGGTCAAAACACAAAAGAACGTCTTTAAAAGATATTTTGTCTCCAACCTTTTTATCTAATTTTTCAATCCGGAGAATGTCTCCCTCTTTAACCAGATATTGTTTGCCTCCGGTTTTAATTACGGTTAATAGACTCATAAATTTATGTTATCAATTATATTTGATAACTTTAACACATTAAGAAAATATTTCAAGAGTAATTAAATTTTTTAATTAGCCATCACTCTGTTCCCAAATACAATGTTCTGATTTCGTCTTCATCTAA
>CAZCKV010000049.1:0-6209 GCA_964499385.1 uncultured Gammaproteobacteria bacterium
GGTTGAAAGGGCGGTAAAAATTATTTCATTAACCCCTATTCCCACTCGATAAAAACATTTGTTAAGATTTTTGATTTGATTAGAAAGACCTAAAACAATCTGCGCCTCTACTTCCAAGCGCACGCCCGTCATCCCTACCGGATCCATAATCCCCACCTGATTATCAACGGAAAAACTTCTAGGTAAAATATGGATTATTTCATAATTAGCCGGCGTAGCTACTTTTTCTGCCGCTTCTAAAACTCGAGCGACGTCTTCTGTTTTAATTTCCCCGTCCGCTCCTGAAATGGCTACCACTCCCCGACTTTCTTGCGAAATGATATGGGCGCCGGAAATGCCGATATAGGCGTTTTCAATTGAGGTACCGGTCATTCTCTCAACTTGTTCCACACAAGCGGAAATGCTGGAGACCGTATCTTCAATGCTGGTTATCACTCCTTTACTAATGCCGTCTGAAGGCCCTTCACCTAAACCAGTAATATGAAGTTCTCCTTCGGGACGAACTTCACCAACGGCAATCCTAATAGTTGATGAGCCTAAATCAATTCCGGTAATTGTTTGTTGACGACGAGACATAAGCGCTTCGCTAAAAATAAAATTTAAACCCCGTTAGAAAGCTCGCCCCGTTAGAAATTCCTCTATTCCAAGGCCCTTTCTTTATAAAGTCATTGTATTTGTTTATATAGATTTCTAACGGGACTCGTTTATAGAACTTTTTAACAAATAATTTATATAATTGAGTTATAAATGCTCTATCTAAACCGGGCTCTGATAGCAACTAGTGGCCTATCGGAACCGGGCTCTGATAGTACTCTGATTATCTCCTCTGTCTTTTTCTCCATCAATAATCTTTGTTTTTTTATTTTATGATCATATCCTAAAATATGAAGCAATCCGTGAACCAACAAAACCGCTAATTCCATTTTCCGGCCATGTTTTTGTTCTTTTGCCTGCCTGACTAATTGCGGCCAACAAATAACAATCTCTGCCGGATCGGAAAAAGCCAAAACATCCGTCACTTGGTCAATCTTCCGGTATTTATTGTTCAAATCCTTTATTGTTTTGTCATTTACCAGCGCCACGGAAACGGCGGAAACGTTCCTATTCTTAATCGTTTTGTTCGCCTGTTCTAGGACCGAAATCACGAAATTCTTGCTAATTTGATTTTTAACCAGTTTATTAACCTCAACGAGCATAAAAATATTTTAACAACTTAACGCGCTTAATTTTCAAGTTGTCCTTAAACCAATATATTTTACCTGATCGCTTATTTGTCCTTTTAACAGTTGTATAAAAATATTTTCTATTTCCCCCGGCCCAATGTCCCTGCCACCCAAACCAAAAGAATAATCCTGAATTTTTTGATTAAACGACAAACAGTGCCTGATTTCGCTGGCCAAAGGCGAATAAGAGCCGAACCCCATAGTTCTTTCTAAAACGCCAACTGCCTTAATTTTTGCCAAAGCTTTTTTTACTTCTTGATAAGGAAAGGGTCTGAATAAATTAATTTTCAACAGACCGACTTTTTTTCCTTTTTTTCTTAATTTATCAACCGTTCCCCTGACTGTTCCGGCAGCGGAACCTAGGGCAACAATCACTGCTTGGGCGTCGTTTAAAAGATATCTTTCAAAATAATCATATCGGCGACCTGTAATTTTTCCCAACTCTTTGCCAACAATTAAATATTTTTTTTTGGCCTTTTCCATTGCCTGGACGACCTGAAATTTAATTTCAAAATAATAATCCGGTAAAGCCAACGGTCCCATAGTGACGGGATTTTTTAAATCCAAAAGAAAATATTTTGGCTTAAATTCACCCAAAAATTTTCTAATTATCTTATCGGAATAAACTTTAACTCCTTCGGTATTATGAGAGGTGATAAAACCATCCTGACAAACCATTACTGGCAAGGAAACTTCACTGTCTTCAGTCAAACGTATTGCTAAAAAATAGTTTTCATAAACTTCCTGGTTGTCTTCACAGAAAATCTGAATCCATCCCAAATCCCGGACCATCATTGCGTCCTGGTGATCATTGTGAATATTAATCGGAGCGGAAAGGGCCCGGGTTACCAGGTTCATTACAATAGGCAGGCGCATTCCCGAAGCAATTGGCAAAATTTCGCTCATTAAAGCCAACCCCTGGCTTGAAGTGGCTATCATAGCTCGACCGCCGGCAGCGGCTGCGCCCACTGTTAAACTCATGGCCGAGTGTTCTGATTCCACCAAGATAAATTTCGTTTCCACTTTCTTGTCGGCAACCAATCGGGCAAAACTTTGGATGATTGGCGTCTGCGGAGTAATGGGATAAGCGGCAAAAACATCGGGATTAATTTGACGCATTGCCTCAGTGGCTGTTTCACCGCCAGTCAAAGCTTTTAAATTAATTTTTGATTTTTGTTTCGCCATATTTATTTTTCTCTTGCCATCTTAATGGCTTTTACCGGGCAGATTCGGGCGCAAATGCCGCAACCCTTGCAATAATCAAAATTCGTTTTTTCCCTTTTGCCGTTTTTAAACGGAATACAATTTTCCGGACAATAATTAACGCAAAGACCGCAATGAACGCATTTGTCTTTGTCCCAAATCGGCTTATTGACCCGCCAGGAACCTGTTTTATAATTCCGGGTTGAACCTGGTTGATTAACCATTCCCCCTGGTAATATTTTTTGTTTATTATTTTTCGGCATTAGAAATAAAAATTAATTGTAATTCAGGTTATAAGAACCTGCTCGCTTCGCTCGCAGAACCTTGAAATTTAATCTTCATTATATAAAATATAAAGATTTAGGTAATCAAATTATAACCCATTTTTGTTAATTGAATGTTGGCCTGGACCAATTCTGAATCAAATTTTTTGGCAAAATTATCTTCCGCCACTTTAATCAAATCATTTAATTTTACTATCCCGCTTAATTTAACCAAAGCTCCTAATAAAACCGTATTGGGAACGTCCTTTTTTATTACTTTCAAAGCAATTTCTGAAGCGGGTAAACAAACCACTTTAACTCCTGGATTAAGTCCTTTTTCTATTAATTTCTTCTTTAAAATTTCCGCCGGCCGGGACGAGTTGATAATTATCAAACAATTCTTTTTTAAACCTTCCTCAATTTTTTCCGTGTCAATCAGCAACGGGTCAATGACCAAAACCGCGTCCGGTTCTCTGATTTCCGAATAAAGATTTATTGGCTTATCATCTAAACGAACAAAAGCGTTCATCGGCGCGCCTATTCTGACCGGACCAAAAGAAGGGAAGGCCTGGACAAATTTACCCGACCTTAAACCGGCTTCGGCCAAAAGCTGAGCAATGGTTTTTGCTCCCTGACCGGCCCGGCCATGAATACGAATTTGAAACATAAAAATATTTTATTCTTCTTTTTCTGTTTTTTTTAATTCAACTTCGTTTGATTTTTTTTCAACTTTAATTCTAATCGCTTTGACGGGACAATTCTCTTCAGCCAGACGATTGCAACCCAAATTTTCAATTTCTTTATTAATCACCTTTGCTTTTTCGTCATCTCCCATTTCAAAGTTTGCCGGACAAACGGCCGCACAAGTGCCACAACCAATACACTTGTCTTTTTCCAAAATAATTTTAAACATAAACTATTCTTTTTCCTCTTCTTTGGATTCCTCTTCTTTAGAAAAAACTCCTTTTACTTTTTCAATGTTTTTCTCGACTTTTTGTTTAATTTCCTTCGCCTCGGTAATTGTTTTTTGGGCTAAATCAACGGCTTTATCTTTTGTTTGCCCAATCTTTTTCTTTAACTCTTCTCTTGTTTCTTTGCCCGATTTTTTGGCGGAAAACAGGCCGATGATTAAGCCAATGACCGTGCCAAATATCCCTGCTTTAAAAAAATTTTTGCATTTGCACATATGTTTTTATTTTAATTTAATTAATGAAGGATAAAAATGTTTTTTTCTTTTTTTATTTTTTATTTTATCCCATTGATTAAGGGTAACAACGGCTTCGCAAGCAACTTTTCCCGCTTCTTTTTCCCCTTTAATTATCCATTTATTGGTCAACAGGTTGTCAAAGACCGCGCAAACCGCTCCGGCCCTGAGGTTATATAAATTAGCCAAAGTAAACAAAACCGAAGCTTCCATTTCCAGATTAGTTACTTTTGCTTTGCGCAGATCTGGAACAATGTCTTTGAAATTTAACTGGGAATAACCTTTGAAACCCAATCTGCCTTCTCCGACGTAAAAAGCGTCAGTGGAAGCGGTAATGCCCAAATGATACCTAAATTTAAATTTCTCGCACGCTTCAATTAAAGCCAATATCACTTCGTAATGGGCTAAGGCCGGATATTCGGGACGGACATAATTTTTTGAAGTTCCTTCTAAACGCACTCCGCCGGTATTAATAATCAAATCCCCTGGATTGATTCCCCTCTGGATCGCCCCCGTGCTTCCCACCCTGATAAAAGTATGAACGCCCAGACGAGCCGCTTCTTCAATGGCAATGGCGGTCGACGGCGCGCCGATGCCCGTTGAAAGACAAGAAATTTTGACATTTTTAAAATAACCCGTAATTGAACGATATTCGCGATTAAAAGCGACTTGTCTTTTTTCATCCCATGATTGGGTGATTTTTAAAACTCTGTCCGGATCGCCGGGCAAGAGAATATAAGGGGACAAATCATTCTCGTGACAGGCAATATGATATTGACAACCGCCTTTTCCTTTGGGATTTTTTGCGTTTAATTTAATCATAAATCATTTTATTTTGCCTTTTATTCCGTCTTTATACAACTCAAGTAGTTTGACTTTGATGATTTTTCCGGCCAAATTCTTGTCGCTCTTAACAAAAACTTTTAGATAATTCTGCGTCAAACCCCGCCAACATGAATCTTGTTTTGATTCAATCAAAACCGAAAATGTTTTCCCTAAAAATCCGGTTCTTTGTTTTCTTCCGATATTTTCGCCCAATTTGATCAATTCTTTGCTCCGAATTCGTTTTGTTCTTTCTGAAATTTGATCTTTAAAGCCGGCTGCCTGGGTCCCGGATCGCGGAGAAAAACGAAAGACATGAATCTTGAGAAAACCCGCCCATTTGACAAATGCTTTTGTCTCCTGAAAGTCTGAGTTTGTTTCTCCGGGAAAACCGACGATAAAATCAGCTGTAAGATTAATGTCCGGTATTCTTCGCAATCTTTTAACGACCTTTCTTAAATCTGATTTGGTATATTCCCTCTTCATTCTTTTCAAAACCTTATCGCTGGCTGACTGAACCGACAAATGGAAATAAGGACAGAGACGGGGGTCTTTAAATAAATATATTAACCGGTCATTGATTTTCGTCGGCCAGATCGAAGATAAGCGAATCCGAGGAACTCTGGTTCGGCTTAAAATTTCTTTTAAACAGCCGACCAGGTCTGATTTTTCTTTTTCTGAATAATAAGAACCTATATTAGTCCCCACCAATACTATTTCTTTATAGCCCTGTTTTTCTTTTTGTTTAATTTCTTGAACGATTTCTTTTGTCAGGCGGTTAAAAATTTCCTGTCTAAGAAAAGGAACAACGCAATAACGACAATAGTGCCGGCAACCTGATTGAATTTTAATTAAAGAACGAGTTTCTGTTTTTAATTCTTCAAAAATCTTTTTTGACTTTTTATTTGTTTTCTTAAAAAGAATTTTATCAAGATTTTGTTTTTCTTTATTGTCCGCCCATAAATCAACATTTTCCCGTTCTTTTTCTCTCATTTCCCGAGTAAAACAACCCGTTACAACCAGCAAGGATTTGGGGAAATTCCTTCTAATTTTATGAATCATTTGCCGAACTTCCCTCTCTGCTTTTTGCGTGACCACGCAGGCATTGATTACCCAAGAATCCGCTTTAGCGTCCGCTTTGGTTATTTCCGCATCATTTTTTTTAAACTTCTCTTTTAATTCCCTTGTTTCCGCTTGATTTAATTTGCATCCGAAAGTATAAAAACGGGCGATCATTTCAGTTTCTTTTTTAATTCTTTGACTATTTTTTCCTGGTCAACTATTTCCTGATTACCTGAATGCATGTCGCGAATAATTATGGTTTTGTCAAGAATCTCCTGTTGGCCAAGAATCAGGGTCAATTTGACCCCTAATTTATTTGCCGTTTCCATTTGCGTTTTTAAGCTGCCTTTGGCTAAATTTTCCACTATTCTAAATCCCTGTTTACGAAGATCTTCAAATAATTTCAAACTCCGGCGGCAAGCCGCTTCCCCT
>CAZCKV010000050.1:0-6051 GCA_964499385.1 uncultured Gammaproteobacteria bacterium
TCGGGCATGATTCACCCGAAGGTCTTTGAACACGCCGGCTATCCCAAGAAAAAATATACCGGCTTTGCTTTTGGTGTGGGACTGGACCGGCTGGTAATGATGAAATACAAGATTGACGACATCCGCTGGCTCCATTCCGGCGATTTAAGGTTTATCAGACAGTTTTAAATTAAAACATTTATGCGTTTAAGTTATAATTGGCTAAAACAATTTTTACCGGGTTTAAAAATGTCTCCGGAAGAACTGGGGGAGATTTTGAGTATGAAAGTGGCCGAAGTTGAGGAAATAATCAATCCCGGACTGGGTTTGGAAAAAGTCGTTGTGGCCGAGATTATTGAAGTTAAACCCCATCCGCAGGCGGATAAATTAAAGATTGCCGTGGTTGACGCCGGCAAAGGTAAAAAAGAAATCGTTTGCGGCGCTCCCAACATCAAAGCCGGACAAAAAGTGCCTTTGGCTTTGCCCGGAGCTTGTTTGCCCAACGGCATGGAGATAAAATCGGCGGTTATCAGGGGCGTTGAATCAAATGGCATGCTTTGTGCCGAAGACGAATTGGGGCTGGGACCTGATCACCAGGGCATTTTGGTTTTGGATTCAAAAACGAAAGTCGGACAGCCTTTGAGCAAGGCTTTGGGTATGGACGACGTCATTTTGGAAATAGAAAACAAGTCTTTGACTCACCGGCCGGATCTGTTCAACCATTTCGGTTTTGTCCGGGAAATTGGAGCTATTCTAGGTCTTAAATACAAATTAGAAGACAAGAAGCACGTGATTGACAAGTCAAACAAATCGCCGATACAAGTCAAAGTTTTGGATACGGATCTGTGCCCCCGTTATATGGCAACGGTTATGGAAGGAGTAGAAGTCGGGCCTTCTCCTCTTTGGCTCCAGAACAGGTTGCGCAATTTGGGAATCAAGTCAATTAACAACGTGGTTGACGCCACTAATTACGTCCTAATGGAGCTTGGTCAGCCCTTGCACGCTTTTGATGCAGATAAGCTTCAAGGAAGCAAGGTTGTTGTCCGACGGGCGAAAAAGGGAGAAAAATTGTTGGCTTTGGACAAACAAGAATATGAATTGTCCAATGACGATTTGGTCATTGCCGACGCTGAAAAACCAGTGGCTTTAGCCGGGATTATCGGCGGAGAAAAATCAGGCATTAATGAGAAAACCGAAAGAATCGTCATTGAATCGGCCAGTTTTGACCCCGCCGGCGTCAGAAGGACGTCCTGGCGATGCGGATTAAGAACAGAAGCGGTTATTCGTTTTGAAAAAGGCCTGCCCTTAATCTTTCCGGAATGCGGGCTGCATCGGGCTGTTGAATTAATCCGGGAATTGGCTAATGCTAAAGTGGACAGCAGGATATATGACTTGAAAAGCAAAAAAGCGGAAAAAATTTTAAAACAGAAAAGAGAAATCGTTTTTAATTCGGAAAGAGCGAGAAAATTTATCGGAGAGGAAATAAAAGAGGGGACAATGAAAAAGATTTTACAGGGACTGGGAGTGGAAATAAAAATTAAAAACAGAAAGTGGGTTGTTTTACCTCCGGCCCATCGTCCGGACTTGAACCTTTTTGAAGATTTGATAGAAGAAATAGTAAGAATTTACGGTCCGGAAAAAATTATTCCCAAGCCGATTCTGGGGGAATTAAGTCCAGTTCGGCAGACCCCAGAATTTGTCTCGGAGAAAAAGATAAAGAACATTTTAATCGGTTGCGGTTTTGACGAAGTTTATAACTACGCCTTCGCGGATGAAAAAAAAATGAAATATTTCGGCGATAAAGAAAATTATCAAGAAATAGACAATCCTTTGAACGCTGAACAGCAGTATTTGCGTCAAAGTCTGGTTCCTGGTCTGGCCGCCAACGCAGAGAAAAATTCCCGTTATTTTCCCGAATTTAAGATTTTTGAAATCGGCAAAGTTTTTTGTCCTGAAGAAAAAAAGAAAATGGCTGGTTTGATTTTCACCCAGGAAAACGAAGGAAAGAAAGAAGACAAAAACGTTTACCGGAGGACCTGCGAAAAAAAATGTTTTATTGTGAAAAATATTTTGGAATTAATTTTTGACAGGCTGGGTCTGGAAAAAGAGAAAATAACTTATCCTCAAAACATTTCCGCAAAAGCGATAATCAGATATCAGGGCGAAGAAATCGGTTTTTTGGGAGAAAGAGAAGAAAACGCCGCTTATTTTGAACTTGATTTAGATTTTCTGTCAAAAGCGGAAAAGAAAACGGAGGGATATAAAAAGATTATCAATTATCCGCCGATAAAAAGGGATTTGGCTTTTCTGATTGACAAGAATATCGCCTGGAAACAAATTCATCAAGTTTTAGATAATCTTAATGAACTGATTGTTGATATAGAACCTTTTGATATTTTTGAGGATAAAGAATTCGGAGATAAATGCAATCTGGGATTTCACGTGACTTATCAGTCGCCGGAACGGACATTGAGAGTTGGGGAGGTTGACGGGATCCAAAAGAAAATCATCAAGGAGATGAAAGAAAAATTTAACGCTCAATTAAGAGATTTTTAATTTTAACATATGAAATGCGATATTTTGACAATAGGAGGGATAATGAGAGACATCATCTTTTTAACCGACGAGGGTTTAATTATTGACAATCCTCAAAATCCCTTGTGCCGGAAATTAATCGGTTTTGAATTGGGAGCAAAAGTTTACGTGGACAAAGTGTATTTTGAAGCCGGAGGAGGCGCCAGCAATACGGCCGTAGGTTTTTCCAAATTGGGATTGAAAACCGCCATTATGGGGAGGGTCGGAGAAGACAGAGAAGGAATAGAGCTAATTAAAGGATTTAAAAGACAGAAGATAGACACCCATTTAGTCCAAGTTGATAAAAAGACCAGCACCGGTTTTTCTTACATTCTCGGCCTGAAGAAAAGAAAAAGAGCCCATGCCATTTTCGCTTACCGGGGCAGTAATGACAATCTGGTTTTAAAGGTCCGCAAAAGCGATTTAAAAAGCGTAAAATGGCTTTATCTTTCTTCTTTGAGTTCGCCGGTTTGGGAAAAATTTCTGAAGGACATTTTTTCCTTTAAGAAAACAGGGATAAAGATTGTCTGGAATCCTTCCAACGTCCAGTTGAAAGTCGGATGGAAAAAGCTCGGCAAATATCTGAAAAAGACGGAGATTCTGATTCTCAACGACGACGAAGCGAGAGAATTGGTCTTATCAAAAATGAAAACCAGGAATTTAAGCAACCGATACCTGTTGGAACAACTTTATAAAATGGGTCCGAAAATAGTGGTCATTACCGCGGGAAAGAACGGAGCTTACGCTTACAATGGAAAAGCGTATTATCAAAAAGCGGCACCGGCGGAAGTGATACACGCCACAGGAGCGGGGGACTCTTTTTCCGCCGGTTTTATTTCCAGTTTATTTTATAACCCGAGTGATATTCAAAGGGCTTTGAAATGGGGAGTAGTTAACAGTGCTTCAGTGATTGACCAAATCGGAGCCCAGAAGGGCTTGCTAAATAAAAGGCAAATCATTAAATCAAGTAAAAATGTTTAAAGTTCTTGTGGAAATATCCGCCCGGCACGTTCATTTGTCGCCGGAACACTTTAGCCGGCTTTTTAGCGGGAATCTTGGATTAAAAAAGATAAAGGACCTTTCGCAAAAAGGAGAATTTGCCGCAAAACAGACCTTGACAGTCAAGACGTTTAAGAATCAGTTTGACAAAGTAAGGGTTATCGGGCCCCTGAGGGAAGAAACCCAGGTGGAGATTTCTCTGACCGACGCCCGCTTTTTAGGCATTGACCCGCCAGTCAGGATTTCCGGAGATTTGAAAGGTTCTGAAAAGTGTGAATTAGTCGGACCCGGAGGAAAAATTAATTTGAACAAAGGAGTGATAATCGCCCAGCGCCATCTTCATCTGGACCCGCAAACAGCTCGACAGCGGGGTTTTGAACACGGTCAGTTTGTTTCAGTCAGGATGGAAACCAAGGACCGTTCAACCACGTTCCATCAGGTAAAAGTCAGGGTTGCTGACAATTTTGTCCCGGCTGTCCATTTGGACACGGACGAGGCAAACGCCGCCGGAATTAAGCAAAAAGCAGAAGGGACAGCGATAAAAGACAATGGATAAAAAATTAAAAATAGCCGTCGTTGTCGTCGTTTATAACGGTCGGAAATACCTTTCCGATTGTTTTTATAGTTTAAAAAAGCAGACCTTGTCGCCCGAAGAAGTGATTTGCGTTGACAATAACTCCCAAGATGATTCGGCGGGATATATTCGGAAGAAATATCCCGAGTTCAATTTGATTGTCAATAAAAAAAATCAGGGATTTGCCGGAGCGAATAATCAAGGAATTGAGATGGCTTTGCAAAATAATCCCGATTATATATTTCTTTTGAACCAGGACGCCGTTTGCCAAAAACATTGTTTGGAAAGGCTGGCGGAACAGGCGGAAAAAGAAAAGGAAAACGTTTTTGCCTGGCAGCCGTTGATTCTTTGTTGGCCGGAAAAAGACAGGATCCAGACCGCCGGAGACAAGATTCATTTTTTGGGATTCGGTTATTGCGGGGATTACAAAAAACCGGCGGACAAAGAAACCATTGAAAAACTGGAAAGGGATTTGACTTATGCTTCGGGCGCGGCAATGTTCATCAACATTCCCGCTTTGAGAAAAGTCGGTTTTCTGGATAAGGACTTGTTCTTGTACCACGAGGACCTAGATTTATGTTTAAGGGCGAGATTTTTGGGCTATGAAATAAAATTAACACCTGAGGCGATTATTTATCACAAATATACCGAAGGTATTCCCAAGCATCGCTGGTATTGGTCGGAAAGGAACCGCTTGCTAACCTTGTTGAAGTTTTATAAACTACCCACCTTGGTTATGATTTTTCCCGCTTGGCTGTTGATGGAATTCGGTGTCCTGGGTTTCAGCCTAATGACCGGCTGGTTTCATTTAAAATTAAAAAGTTATTTCACTTGTCTAGTTCAGGTTCCCAGGACATTGATTAAAAGAAGGAAAATACAAAGAAGAAGGAAAATCAGCGACAGAGAATTATCCCGTTATTTGGAATCGGAGTTTAATTTTACCGGGTTTTCCAATCCTTTATTGAAAAACGTCGTTAACCCTGTTTTGAAAACTTATTGGAATTTTGTCAGAAAAATTATTTTCTGGTAGAAATATTTTAAAAACAAAAATACCCCCGAAGGAGTATTTTTTTGTTTTTGCGTTTATTCTTTTATTTCCCCGGCTAATTTTTTCAATTCTTCCGGATCAGGTTGAGGTCCTATTTGGGTGGTCAAATAACCGGGATAATTTTCAAAAAAAACTTTTTTCAAAGCAATCATTTCTTTAAATTTTTTATCCAAACCGTGCAAAGGATAGAGTTTTAAATGGGCGTGGTTGATTCCCATGCCTTCCATCACCAGGGCGGTCCTTTGGACTTTTAGTTTTTTATACAAACAACTAAGATTATTTTCAATGGTTTTTACACTAAAAAAATGTTTTTTCGCAATTGACTTATTATCTAAGCCCTGGCGTAAAGAAAAAAGGAGTTCGTGTTCTCTTTTTGTAAGTTCAGGTAAATTTGTTTTTTCAGAATTGTTCGCTGATAGTTTTTTAATTAATGAACTTGAAATCCAAGTCTCTCCTTCTAACACACGGGTAATAGCCAATTTAAGTTCATTTAGCGATTGGTCTTTCATATGGTACCCATTCACGCCCGCATTCAACAATCCTTTAACGTAAAATTCATCATCATATGCACTGATTACTAATATTTTAAGGTTTGGATAAAGGATTTTTATTTTTTTGATCGCTTGAATTGGATCAAATTCAGGCATGGTTATATCAATTAGAAGGAGGTCAACCTGCTCATTAATTAAACTATTAAAGACAAGAGGTCCTGTCCCAACCTCCGCGACCACTTCTAAATTAGAGATTTGTTCGATAGTTTTACGGATACCAGCCCGCACTACTGCATGGTCATCAGCAAGTATGACGCGAATGTTTTGCATTATTAATTTATACCATTTATTATTTGATAGTTATTTTAACCTGTAAGTGTATAGGC
>CAZCKV010000051.1:0-5707 GCA_964499385.1 uncultured Gammaproteobacteria bacterium
ACATAGATCACTTAGCCAACCGTCGTATTCGTGCGGTTGGCGAATTAGTTCAGAACAGGATGAGAGTGGGAATGCTCAGGTTGCAGAAGATCATCAAAGACCGGATGAGTGTTGCCGAAGGCAAAGTAACGCCCGGCCAGCTGATTAATATCAGACCGATTGCCGGAGTAATCAAAGAATTTTTTATGTCTTCCCAGTTATCCCAGTTTATGGACCAGACGAACATTCTTTCAGAGTTGTCGCACAAAAGGAGATTGACCGTTGCTGGTCCGGGCGGTCTGAGCCGGGAGCGCGCGGGTTTTGAAGTTCGCGACGTTCATCGCACCTATTACGGTAGGATTTGCCCTATTGCCACTCCTGAAGGGCCGAATGTCGGCTTGGTCAGCCATCTGGCCAGCTATGCCCGAATTAACGAATACGGTTTTATAGAAACGCCGTACATCAAAGTAATTAAAAGAAAATTAACCGGCAAAGTTGTTTATCTTGACGCTTTTGAAGAGGAGCAATACACCCTTGCTCCTTTTTCTGTTAAAGTTGACCGAAATGGAAAAATCATTGACAAAAAAGTTGAAGCCCGTATTTGCGGCCGGCCTAGTTTTTGCAATGCGCATGAAGTGGATTTTATTGACGTCGGGGCCAATCAGATAGTAAGCGAAGCCACTTCTTTAATACCGTTTTTGGAACACGACGACGGCGTGCGCGCTTTGATGGGGACAAATATGCAACGTCAGGCAGTTCCTTTAATTAAGCCCGAAGCGCCCATTGTCGGCACGGGCATTGAGGAAAAAATGGCGCGTAATTCCGGTCATTTGATTATAGCGAAACAAAGCGGCCGGCTGGCGGAGGTTGACGCGGCTCATCTTCGTTTGATTACAAATTCAGGCAAAAGTGAAACGTATTATCTTAACAAATACGCAAGATCAAACTTTGACACTTGTTTCGATCAACACCCGGTTGTGGTCAAAAATCAAAGAGTGAAGGCCGGAGACGTTCTGGCCTGCGGATCCTCAACAGAGGACGGAGAATTGGCCCTGGGGCAAAATATTTTATGCGCTTTTATGTCTTGGGAAGGAGGAAATTATGAAGACGCCATTTTAATTTCTTCCAGATTGGTGCAAAATAATGATTTTACTTCTCTTCACATAGATGAACATATAATGGATATTAGAGAAACTAAATTCGGTCCGGAAATGACCACCAGAGATATTCCCAACATCAGCGAAGAAAAGTTGAAAGACCTTGACGAAGAAGGGATTGTCAGGATAGGCGCGGAAGTGAAATCAGGCAATATTTTAGTGGGAAAAATTACACCCAAAGGAGAAGCTGAATTGACTGCGGAAGAAAAGTTGTTAAAAGCCATTTTCGGGGAGAAAGCTCAGGATGTCCGCGATTCTTCCTTATACCTTGAACACGGCGAACACGGGAAAGTCATCGGGGTTAAAATATTTTCTCGCGAAAAAGGAGACAAATTAGCTCCGGGGATAATAAAGTCAATTCGGGTCTTAGTGGCCGATTTGAGAAAGGTTCAGGTTGGCGATAAAATGGCCGGTCGGCATGGAAACAAAGGGGTAATTTCCAAAATAGTTCCCCAGGAAGATGTGCCTTATTTGGCTGATGGAACGCCCATTGATATTATTCTTAATCCTTTGGGCGTGGTTTCCAGAATGAATTTGGGGCAGATTTTGGAAACCCATCTGGGTTTGGCCGCAAAAAAGTTGGGATACAAGGTAGCTACTCCGGCTTTAAACGGAATTAAAGAAGAAACCATAAAACAAGAATTGGTTAAAGCAGGTTTTTCGCCAAGCGGGAAAACAACGCTCTATGACGGAAGAACCGGCGAAGCGTTCAAAGAGCCGGTTACCATCGGTTATATTTATATAATGAAACTCAACCACTTGGTTGAAGATAAAATCCACCAGAGATCAATTGGTCCTTATTCTTTAATTACCCAGCAGCCGTTAGGCGGTAAGGCTCAGTTTGGCGGTCAGAGATTTGGAGAAATGGAAGTCTGGGCGTTGGAAGGCTACGGCGCCGCTTATAATCTGCAGGAAATGTTGACCATTAAATCCGACGACGTAGTCGGGAGAACCAAGGCCTATGAGTCAATCATCAAAGGCGAGCCAGTCAGGGAAATTAACATTCCCGAATCATTTAGCGTTCTGGTGCGGGAGCTTAAAGGTTTGTGTTTAAATGTGGAGATGCTTAGAGGAGGCCGAAAAATTAGAGATTAAAGAGTTTTCTCAAAAATTTTAAGTCCTGAGCTTGCCGAAGGGCGCAGAAATTTTTGAAAGAAAACCTTTACCAAGCATTCAGCATAGTTTTTCAAACTTATTATCTTAGAAAGATATTTCCATCTAAACTAGATAAAATAATATTATATAGAACTGAGTGCTCGGTACGCAAATTTATAGTAAAATTTTCATCGCTACGCTCTAAAATTTTAATAAATTTGGTATGTCTACACCATCAACAATCAGTACGTTATTTTTGCCAAGCGACCGATCAAGAAGGTCTTTGGATTTTGACGCCATTCTTTTACGATTGGCTTCTCCAGAAGAGATTAGAAATTGGTCGCACGGTGAAGTAACTAAGCCGGAAACAATCAATTATAGAAGCCGAAAACCTGAAAGAGACGGCTTATTTTGTCAAAAGATTTTTGGTCCGGTCAAAGACTGGCAATGCGCCTGCGGAAAATATAAAAAACTTCGCTACCGGGGAATTGTTTGCGATCGTTGCGGAGTTGAAGTCACCCGGAGTTTAGTGAGAAGGGAAAGAATGGGTCATATTGAATTGGCCGCTCCAGTAGCTCATATTTGGTTTTTGCGCAGCATGCCTTCAAGAATCGGTTTAATATTGAATATGTCAATTCAAACCTTGGAAAAGGTTGTTTATTTTGCGAATTTTGTCATCACCGAGGTTAAAGAAAACCTGAAGCAAAAACTTTTTGAGGAGTTGGAACAGGAATTTAAGCAAAAAAAGAAAGAATTGAAAGATGACCCGGAAGCAGAAAAGAGAATCAAGCAATTAACTGTCGATTATAATGAAACAAAGCGTGAAATCGGAGAAATAAAATCCAAGAAATTATTGACCGAACTTGAATATCGCGATCTTTCCCTGAAATACGGACACATTTTTGAAGCTAATATAGGGACCGAGGCCATTTTAAAACTTTTGGAAAACGTTGAACTTTTAAAATTAGTCAAAGATTTGGAAAAACAAAAGAAAATAACCGTTAATCCGGCCAAGGAAAAAAAAATAGCCCAAAGAATAGGATGCCTGAAAAGTTTTATCTACAATAAGATTAAGCCGGAACATATGGTTTTAAGGGTTCTTTCGGTTATTCCTCCGGATTTGAGACCATTGGTGCCTCTTGACGGCGGACGGTTTGCTTCTTCGGATTTGAACGATCTTTATCGGCGGGTTATCAATCGCAATAACAGATTAAAACGTCTTTATGAGTTGCACGCCCCGGAAGTGATATTGCGCAATGAAAAGAGGATGCTTCAGGAAGCAGTTGACGCTTTAATTGACAATGAAATGCGGTCTGGAAAAACAACCATTGCTTCAACGGGACAGCGTCGCGCTTTAAAATCGTTAGCTGATATTTTAAAAGGCAAGCAGGGAAGGTTCAGGCAAAATCTTTTGGGAAAACGGGTGGATTATTCCGGCCGGTCGGTTATTGTTGTCGGTCCCCAATTGAAACTTAACCAGTGCGGTTTGCCTAAGATTATGGCTCTTGAACTTTTCAAACCGTTTATCGCCAGCGAATTGATCAAAAGAGGGAATGTCCACAATGTTCGCAGCGCCAATCGTTTGATTGAAGAGGGAACGGAAGACGTTTGGGAGATTTTGGAGGAAATTACCAAAAAGTCGTATGTCTTGCTTAACCGGGCGCCGACCCTTCACCGCTTGGGAATACAAGCTTTCCAACCGGTTTTAATTGAAGGCAAGGCGATTCAAATTCATCCCTTGGTCTGCGCCGCTTTTAACGCTGACTTTGACGGCGATCAAATGGCGGTTCATCTTCCCATTACCCAAAAAGCCTTGGAAGAAGCGGAAAAGATTATTTTGTCCAGCCATAACCTTTTAAAGCCGGCTACCGGCGAACCGATTGTGACCCCGACCAAAGATATGGTTTGGGGCGCTTATTATATGACTTTTCTGGAAGAAAGGAAGAAAAATTTAACCGCTTTCAATGACATAAATGAAGCGGTTTTAGCTTTTCAATTGGGAAAAGTGGGATTAAGAGAACAAATTAAAGTGAGGGTGGATAATAAAATCAGGGAAGCAAGCGTTGGCCGGCTGATTTTTAACGACATCCTGCTCCCCGGCCTTTATAATATGGATTGCGTCGTTGACAGGAAAAAATTGAATGAAATCGTTGTCCAGGCGATAGAAAAACACGGCACGGAAAAAGCCGTGGAACTCCTGGACCGCATTAAAAAGACAACTCTTTCATATTTAACCTCTTCCGGTCTTTCCTGGGGCATGGATGACTTGCCGGATTTGCCGGAAAAGGAACCCATTATCAAAGAATCGGAAAAGAAAGTCAGCGAAATTCAAGGACAATACGAAATGGGCTTATTGGCCGAAGACGAACGTTATCTTAAGACCATAGAAGTCTGGATTGAGACTAAAAACAGGATTACGGACTTGATAAAGAAAAATCCTCCGAAGAACAGTTCAATATTTTCCATGGTTGAATCAGGAGCAAGGGGTTCTTGGAGCCAGTTGACCCAGATGTTTGGAATGAGGGGCATAGTTTCTTCTCCTACGGGACGGTTGATTGAATTGCCGATAAAATCTTCCTTTAAAGAAGGCTTTAGTGTTTTGGAATATTTTATATCCACCCATGGTTCAAGAAAGGGCGTGGCTGATACGGCTTTAAGAACGGCCAGCGCCGGTTATCTGACGCGAAGGATGGTTGACGTCTGCCAGGACGTAATTATTGTTGAAAAAGACTGCGGCGATAAAAAGGGAGTCTGTTTAACTCGGCAGGAAAATGAAGAAATGGAAGAAAACTGGCAAAGCAGGTTGTTCGGCCGGACCGCGGTTCAGGATATTAAAGATCCGAAAACTAAGAAAGTCATTATCAAGGCCAACGAGATTATTACCAGAGAGAAAGCCAAGAAAATAAACGAAATTGATCCTGAACAGGTTTGGATTCGTTCGGTTCTGACTTGTAAAACGAACAGAGGCGTTTGCGCCAAATGCTACGGTACTGATTTGGGTTATAACCGTCTGGTAGAGATTGACGTTCCAGTGGGAATAGTGGCGGCCCAGAGCATTGGCGAACCAGGCACCCAGTTGACCTTAAGAACTTTTCATACCGGCGGCGTAGCCGGACAGGACATCACCCAGGGTTTGCCCCGGGTTGAAGAACTTTTTGAAGTCCGGCCCGTAAAAAGAAAAGCGATTATGGCTCATCATAATGGGGTTGCTGAATTTATTCAAGAAAAAGACCAAAAGAAAATTGTCATTAAATTTAAAGGAGAAAAGAAAGAAACATATTTTCTCAATGAAGAGCAAAATTGGGAAGTCAAGGTTAAAGACGGAGAAGAAGTCAAAAAAGACGAAATTTTGGCGGTCTTAAACAAAAAGAAAATAAAGGCCAAATACAAAGGAAAGATAAAAATCAAAGAAAATATGATTCAGGTTATTTCCGAAAGGGACGACAAAGAAGAATACGACGTTACCGGTTATAGCG
>CAZCKV010000052.1:0-3014 GCA_964499385.1 uncultured Gammaproteobacteria bacterium
CAAACCTGCCGAAAGATGGTTGGGCGATTTTAAACGCTGATGATAAAAGAGTTTTGAATTTAAAAAACGAAACTTCAGCCGGCGTTTTAACTTATGGTCTTGGTCCTCAGGCAGATATTCAAGGTTTAGAAGTTGGATTAGATCAAGTGTTGAAACCGGAAGGACCGGAAATCAGAGGTTTAAGATTTAAAGTAAGTTATCAAGGCAATATTGTTCCGGTTTTCCTGCCGGGAACAGTTTCTTTAAGTCAAGTTTATGTTGCTTTAGCAAGTATAGCCGTTGGTTTGCCTTTAGGTTTAAATTTAATTGATTTGGTTCAGACTCTTGAAAAATATAAAGCTCTTCCCGGACGCATGAGTTTAATACAAGGAATTAATAGAAGTTTAATTATTGACGACACTTATAATTCTTCGCCGCTGGCCGTGGAATCGGCTTTGGAAACTTTGGAGAGCATAAGAATCCACCCGTATGCGAGCAAATGGGTAATTTTGGGAGATATGTTGGAATTGGGGGATTTGAGCCGGAGAGCTCATTATCAAGTCGGAAAAAAAATCGCCCGGACAAAATTTGATTACTTGATTGCCGTGGGCCGGGAAGCGAGAGCCATTGTCCAGGGAGCGAGGGAGAACGGCTTTATCAACGAGAATGTTTTTAGTTTTGAAAATTCTCTGGCCGTGTTCAAATTTTTAAAGCCGAGAATCAAGACCGGCGACGTAATTCTGATCAAAGGTTCCCGAAAAATGAAAATGGAAAAATTGGTCAAGGAAATAATGCTTCAGCCCTATTTAGCGAAAAAATATTTAGTTAGGTAACCGTTATTGGCATAAACCATAGAAAAGAAACAGACGTTTTAAAAGCAATTAAGCCCCGGGAATAATTTCCCGGGGCGCTTATTTTAGCTTACAACGATTTTACCATATAAGTATTTTGTAAGTGATAACCCAAATGACGATAATATTCACGAACGCCGATTCCGGAAATGACTGCTATTTTTTTATATCCTTTTTCTCTGGCAATCTTTTCAGCTTGTTCCATCAGTTTTTTTCCAAAACCTGAGTGTTGAACGGCTGTTTTGTTCTTTTTACCAACCTCTACTGATTGGCCATAGGTATGAAGTTCGCGAATGATAGCCGCGTCGCGCAAACCTTGTAAAGACCGGATTTTTATAGGATGGTCAGGCAATCGCAGGCGTAAAAAAGCGGCCAGTTTATTTTTCTCCCTGTTTTCAAAAGAGAAAAAAATCTCTTTACCTTCAGAAGTGTCATATTCCCGTCTAATCAATTGTGCCTTTGCAATTTTAAATTTTAAGTCTTTCATTTCCCGGCAACGAATGCACTGGCAAAACAAATTCTGTTTTTTCATTTTTTTTTGTACCAACTCTCTTAAATTGGAAATCTTACTTCCGCCCTGAATTTGCCAAGCTGGAATATCGCGAATTAAGCGATTGACCCTGACATAAGGAGGAATAATTGATTTCATTTTTATTAAAAGATTTATTAATTGCTTCTCGGTATAGGGTTGATATTTCCCTTTTTTCCAAAGCGAATAAAGTTTTGAACCCTTGGTAACCACGCAAGGATAAATTTTAATCATATCCGGTTGAAAATCAGGATTATTAAAAATGTTTTTGAACATTTTAAAATCGTTTTGAGGTGAAGAACCGGGCAGATTTGGCATTAAGTGATAACATATTTTAAAACCAGTATTTTTCAAAATTTTTGTGGCTTGAATAATTTCTTTGATTGTATGGCCGCGCTTGTTTTGTTTTAAAATCCGGTTATCAGTAATCTGGACGCCCATTTCCACCCGGGTGCAACCTAACTTCCGCATTCTTAAAATTTCTTTTAAATCAATATAGTCGGGCCGGGTTTCTAAAGTCAGTCCAATAATCCGGTGCTTGGCTTTCTCGTTTATTTTCTGCGCTTGAGACAAATTTTTACAAGTCAAATTATTTGCGGCGTCAAAACATCTTTTAATAAACCAGGTTTGGTATTTTTTGGGTAGAAATGACCAGGTGCCGCCGATGACAATCAATTCTATTTTGTCAGCGGGGTGGCCTCCCTTTTCTAGCATTTCAATTCTTCTTTTGACTTGTAAAAAAGGGTTAAAATCAAGCGCTTTGGCTCTTTCCACCGCTGGTTCGCCAGACAAATAACTTTTAGGAATGCCCTTTTCCAACGGGCAGTAAAGACAGCGTCCGGGACAGGGCCAGGGCTTGGTTAGAACCGCCACCACCGCCACTCCGGAAAGACTGCGGATCGGCCTTTTTTTTAGTTTTTTTTCCAGAAATTCATTAATTCTTGCTTTTTTTTCTTTTTTTAATTTTTGATAAGTTTCTAAAATATCGGAATTGCGAGGCAAAGGCATTTTTAACTCGGAACAAATCTTTTGTTTCTCTTTTGCTAAATCAGCAAAAGAACCGATTCTTTTGAGAATTAATTTTTTAACCAGGAAAATTAATTTTTCTTTTTGTTCAGGCATTTGTTAAATGATAACATTTTATTGAAAAATCAAAAGGTCTTCTTGTTTTGTGCCGAGTTTTTGTTTAGAATAAAGGTATTATGAGGCAAAAAAGAGCAAAAGAGATATTAGAAAAAAATAAAGAAGATTGGGATGTTTTAGCCGATGAGTTTTCTCAAACGCGGCATAATCTTTGGCTTGAATTTGACGATTTAAAATCATATGTCAAAGAAGGGGACAGAGTTTTGGATTTGGGTTGCGGCAACGGCCGGCTTTACAATTTATTTAAAGATAAAAGAGTGGAGTATACCGGCGTTGACGCTTCTGAAAGATTGATTGAAATAGCAAAGAAAAAATTTGAAACAATTGGAACAAGGCCCAAGTTTATTGTCGGCGACGCGCTAAACTTGCCGTTTAAAGACAATGAGTTTAACGTTATTTTCGCCATTGCTTTTCTGCACCATCTGCCTTGCGCCGAATTGCGTTTAAAGGTTTTGAAAAAATGCTATCAATCTTCAAGAGCTAATAGTTTTTTTATTGTAACTGTCTGGAAT
>CAZCKV010000052.1:3024-5674 GCA_964499385.1 uncultured Gammaproteobacteria bacterium
AATGTTAAGGGAAACGGGATGGAAATTTTACCAGCCCGGATTAATCCGGAAATACAAAATCTGGAAAATTCTTTTTGGTTTTAAAAATATTTTTATCCCTTTTAACGCAAAAGACAGGAAAGTGGAAAGATATTATTACGCCTTTACTAAAAGAGGATTAACAAAGACGGTTAAAAGAGCTGGTTTTAAAATAATAAAATGTTATTATATTAAAAAGGGTCAAAAGACCAGTAGGTTAAAAGGATATAATTTAGTTTTAATCGCTGAAAAAGATGGTCAGTCAAAAAATTTTTAAGGCCTATGATATTCGCGGGACCTATCCGCGGGAGATTAACGAGACGGTCGCTTTCAAAGTCGGCGCGGCTTTGATCGAATTTTTGAGAAGAAAATTAAGAAAAGACAACCTTAAAATCGCGGTTGGCCGCGATTGCCGCTTGTCGTCAGATTCCCTTTTCAAGGCTTTTTGCCAGGGCGCGTTCAGCCGAAAAGGAGAAATAATTGACATTGGTTTAGTCTCCACCGACACCCTTTATTTCGCCCTAGGTTATTTCAAATATGACGGAGGAGTGATGATTACCGCTTCGCACAATCCGAAACAGGACAATGGTTTTAAAATGGTAGTCAAGGGCCTGAAATTTATCTTCGAGGACTGGGGTATGGAAGAAATAAGGGAATTGGTCAATAAGGCGAAAGTCATCAAAGGGAAAATTAAAGGGAAGATTGTTAAGAAAAACATTATTCCTGTTTACGCCAAATATATTTTAAAATCAGTTGATTTAAAAGACATTAAACCCTTAAAGGCGGTCGTTGATGCCGGCAATGGGATGGGTGGGATAATTATTAAAGAGATGGCCGGGAAAATTCCGGTCAGATTGTACCCCCTGCATTTTCAATTAAATGGCAATTTTCCCAACCACTATCCCGACCCGACGATTAAAAAAAATCTTAAAGATTGCCGGAAAGAAGTTGTCAAAAGAAAAGCCGATTTCGGCCTGGCTTTTGACGGAGATGGGGACAGGACGGTTTTTATTAACGAAAAAGGAAAAGCCGTCAACGAAAGCGTAGCTCTCGCCATTTTTTCCCAATATTTTTTAAAACAATATCCCGGGCAGAACATAGTCTACAATTCCGTCTGTTCGCGGATTGTGCCGGAAATAATCAGGAAATTCGGCGGCCATCCGGTTAAAGCCAGGACTGGCAGGCCGTTTGTCAGGAAAAAATCTTTGAAAAACAAAGTCGTTTTCGGCGGAGAAAAATCCGGTCATTTGTTTTTTCGTCGGGTTTTTTACTCCGAATCAGGAGGTTTAGCTTTTTTGTTAATGCTTAAAATTTTGTCGCAGGCAGAGAGGAAGTTGTCTGAATTGGCAAGACCTTTTGAAAAATATCATCAGTTATCGGCTAATTTGAAGATAAAGGACAAACAAAAAGCTATTAAGAAATTAACTGAATTTTATCAGCGGGAAAAGAAAAGCAGATTTGACGGTTTGACAATCAGGTTTAAAGATTGGTGGTTTAACGTCCGTCCTTCCAATACCGAAGCCTTATTGAGGATAACTGTTGAATCCGGGGATGAAAAGACAACCCGGGAAAAACTTAAGCAAATAAAGAAAATTATAAAAGATGAACCCCGTTAGAAATTCCATATTTTAACATGATTTCTACCTGGGGTTTAAATTAAAAAATCTATGAAGATTTCTAACAGGGTGAATAAAAGAATAATTATTATCCTTATTTTTTTTGTCCTCTTGGCAATTTTAGCCGTCTGGGGATTTGTCGTTCAAAAAAAGGATGCCTGGTTTGAAACCGGTTCTGTTGACGGGCAAAAAATCATTGATTTCAACAAGACACCCGGCGTCAGACTAATTTCCGAATCAAGAGGGGAGTTCTCTTATCAGGCAAACTATATCTACAAGGACAACAAAGATATTGATTCTTCTGAGATAATAAAGAAAAAATTAAAAAGGGATTTTTCCAGAGATGGCTGGCGACTAGAAAATGAAGAAATGGAAAATGACCATCAACTGTTGGATTTTAAAAGCAAGGAGAAAAATGAAAGTTTGAAAGTGGTTATTGGATACAGGAACAGTCAGGGGACTTTTTTTTCTTTTGACTATCGCTGACCTTTATTGTTTAAAAAAACAAATTATGACTGAAAACAAAAAAATAGGCGTCGGCTTTGGGATAATGATACTTAAAGACGATAAAGTTTTATTGGGAAAAAGGCATGATGACCCGGAAAAGGCGGATTCTCTGCTTCACGGGGAAGGAACTTGGACCATGCCCGGAGGTAAACTTGATTTTGGCGAGGAACTCAAACAAGCAGCGGCCAGGGAGGTGCTGGAAGAGACGGGTCTTAGAATAAAGAAAGAAAATTTAAAACTGGTCAGCTTGACCAACGATGTTGTTTTTGACGCCCATTTCGTCACTATCGGCTTTCTTTGCCGGGATTTTGAAGGGGAGCCAAAAGTAATGGAACCGGATGAGATAACAGAATGGCAATGGTTTGAATTAAATAATTTGCCCCGGCCTGTTTATTCTCCCAGCGAGAAAATTTTGAAAAATTATCTGGCTGGCGAGATTTACAAGCATTAAAATTATATTTGTGGAGGTTCAACCCCCACATCAAAATTTTTGGTGTGGGGTTTACTTT
>CAZCKV010000053.1:0-5603 GCA_964499385.1 uncultured Gammaproteobacteria bacterium
TTTAAATTTTACTTTTTTCATTTAATTTAGCTTTATTTAAAAATTTATCTTCCAAGTCATTTTAACACATCAGAGAATTATTTACAAACCGGAAGGTGTGGATAAGAGTAAATGAAAAACATTCATTCTTATTTCGCCCGGAAATAATTCTTGACCGCAAATTCAAATTGCTCAATGAAAAGGTTTTTAAAATAACCGATGTTGTTTTGTTCGTAAAACAAAATGACCGCTTTTTTGTATTCTTCTTCGCTGACATTGCGATAAGAAAGAGGACAGGCATTGTACGCCATTAAAACGGCATTGGCTGTTAACCGTCCGGCGCGCTTGTTGCCGTCGTCAAACGGCTGAATGTAAGCAATCATCGCCATTAAAATGACGGTTTTGGCAAAGACGTTTTTTTCCCGATTAACCGTCTCGCATACCTTTTCCAGCGCTTCTCTGATCTGGAAAACATTATCCAAGGGCCGGTAAACGGTACCGGTAATGCCGACTGGCGACTTTCTGAGTCCCCGACTGATTTTTAAATCTTTGGTCAAAAGAAAATGAACGTCTTCCAGTTTGGCAACCGTCATTTTTTTAAACGTTGAAAGATTGTTTCTGATGTACTCAAGGGTTTTTTTGTGATTCAAAATCATAATTGCTTCTTCTTTCCTGCGTCCCGGGGCATATTTGTTTTGTTTAATCAAAAATTCCGTTTCCAGCAGGGTGTAAGTATTCCCCTCAATGGCGGAAGATTTCCAGCTTAACTCAATGACCAAACGTTCAAATTCGCGTTTAAAATTGGCTGCCGGCAATTTCTTGACGTTTTTTTGATATTCTAAAACGAGTTTGTCAAGATATTTTTTTTCATCGGCGGTAAAAATGTCTTTTAAGGCATCCTGAATTTTAAAATTAAAACTTTTTTGCGCGTTTCTTTGGTCAGGATTAATTCTAAAATAGCCGTCTATGTCAAACGGCTTTAAAAGATTATATTGACCGGACAATTGATAAACCACGCTCCTGCCCCGGCCGGTTCTTTTGATAAAATTAAGGTTTAATAACCGGTTTAAATCTCTAATCACCGTGATTCTGGAAGCTTTGGAAAATTTTTTCGCCAAAACCGAAACCAATCCGGAAACGGATAACTTCTCCTTCTTGTCAATTAAATCCAAAATGACTTCCTGTCTTTTGTTTAATTTGTCAAATTTCAATTCCATATTAATATAATTGTATCATTTTTATGATTTAATCGTATCATAAATGATACAAAAAGGCAACTTCGCCTTCGGATAATTTAATCTCCGCCGGGTTTATCATAATCCGTACTTCTGCCATTTGGGAACGTTTGTTTTTACGTTCCGCTTGTAACCCGAATAAGCGCCGTTGGCGCTAATTTCAACGCCAATCGGCAGATTGCTTGTCGGAGTTAAAGTATAACTTTCCGACGAATCTCCCGCATTGTAAATTCTCAGCTTATAATAGTTGTTTGCGTAATCGCTGATGTCAAAGGTATAAGGAAAAGTTATACTGAAACTCTGGCTTATTTCTGAAGAACAAACCCGGGGCGTTCCTCCGGTCTCGCATTCATAGACGCTAATGTCAGTCTCCGAAGAACCATCGTCGGTGATCTGAATCTCAGCCGGATACGTCGCTCCGTTAATGTCTATGTCCAGCTGGAAAGATTCTCCCGGCGACAAAGTGATTGTCCAGGAATTTGTCGGAGAAATCGGGCACCTGACCGAAGGGGTGTCGCAGTAATAATCGCATTCCACTTCCAAGACGTCGGGACAATTGACATCAGGGATAATGGTGGCGGAATATCCTGTTTCGCCGTCACTCATTGTTCCACTTAAACTGAAAGAAGAAATGTCCGCGTAATTCTTAAAAACCTGGTAACACATCTTTTCCACCGCCGTTTCCGCGGCGAAAAAAGATTTTTCCGAAACTTCCGCGCCCTGGACCACCTGGCTGTGGCGAATGATTATCTCCCCCACCAACACGGTCGCGGTAAGAATGGAAGAAATGATTAACAAAGTCAAAACAAGGGACATTGCCCTTTTATCATTGGAACATTGGAACATTGGAACATTGGAACATTTATTTTTCATTTTGATTTTTGAATTTTGATTTTATTTACGATAGGTGTATCTCTGGGGAACGGTTTGCTGTAAAATTAGTTCTTCTTTTCCGGTTTTTTCAATTAAAGACTTCAATTTTAAAACAACGGTTATTCGGGGATGTGTATGTGTATATATGGTGGAAACGTGTGTAAAAGGATTTCCCGGCGGATTGATGTAAAAATCCAAGCGTTCAATGCTGACGTCGCTCATAGTAATCGTCTGGTAATTGTCCGCTATACTGCAGTCGGCATTTTCGCACCTTTCCAAAGTGCAACGACTGATTGAACAAGCTCCGTCAATAATCGGCGTCGCCGGCGTGATGCGATATCTTATCTGATTATTTAAAAAATCCAGTAGAAGCAATTCGTTTTCCGGAGAAACGATTTCTCCGTAATTGAGATAATCAATTATCCCGGCTCTGATGTCCTTTACTATTAAACTCATCAGATATTGCCCGTCCTCCTGGACGTTGACCTGACCCAAGGTTCTTTCTCTTGAACCGATGACGTTAATATAAATGCCCATGGCGGCAATTATGGCGACAACCAAAATACTCATGGAAACCATAAGTTCGATAAGAGTGAAGGATTTTTTGAATTTTGATTCGTTATTTTGCATTTTGATTTTTTCCGCCGGAGGCGGATCCGCCTTTGGCAAAAATTTTAATTTATTGGCCTATCAGAGCCGGGCTCTGATAGGATTACCTCCAGTCCGTTAGACGACTTTCCAAAGTCACGGTGTGGAACCTGTTTCTCTCCAGCCAATAAACCGTGGAGATGATTTTTTTTTCGCAATCGCCGCCGCAATTCCCGGTCAAATCATCGCCGTCGGTTATGGTAATCATGCGGCGAAAAACTTCCTGCTGGGCGCAATGAGTATGCAAATCGCCATCTCCTTTGCAGAGATGGCAGTTTAGGCAATTGGCAATCGTTTCCGAGCCGTCAAAAGTAGCCGGCGTTGCGTCCTCGGTTAAAGGATCACTATCATCGATTAAAGAATCATCATCATAGTTAATGATATAAATATCGTTGGTCAAACCGTACGGCCAGGTTTCATTCGGGTCCAAGTGATTACTATAGACAACCGCATAGACAATTTCCACCCCTTCCCGGGCCAAATTTACAGCCATTATCCTTTCGGCCGACTGGCCGCCCAGGACAAGCAGGGTCAAACCAACGGCTAAAATGGCCACGATGGCAATAACAATGATGCTGACGGCCACGATGGTCTCAATCAAACTCTGTCCGCTAATCTGTTTTGCGCACGTCAATTTCTCCTTGACTGTTGATTCGCACATAAGCATAAAAATTAGCCTCAAGATGCTGAAGCAGGACCTGCGCCCTATTAGTTCCGGTTAAAGGCGTTCCGCCTGAACCGCTGCTCACGTAAATCGGGCCGTAAGGGGGTTTGAAAATGATCGATTTTACGGGATTCAACGGGGTCAAATCCGACGGGATCATACTCACCTGTTCCGGCAAAGTAATCGTCTGGATTTCCATGTCCCCGGCATCGTATTCATAATTGTCCGCGTCATTGGTGTTGGCGAAAATCTTATACGAATCAGGATCGGTTGAAACGTCAAAATAGACCCCGTAACCTCCGGCCGGACGGATAGAATCTATCTGCTTCCCGCTCAAAGCCATCATCTGCGCTTGTTTGATGACGCCGGCCAGTTTTTCCGCCGAGGAATTAAGATCCATTGACCGCCCTCCGGCGCGCAGGTTGACGAAAAGAGCGCCGCCGATGAGAACGCTGATGGCAATGACGACCATTAACTCAATCAATGTAAAAGCGCGCTCGTTATAACATTTATTTTTTGTTTTAAATTTTTTATAAAAATTTTTAATCTTCATAATTAATTTTACTATAGAAGCCCGACTTCTATAGTATACTTCTATTTCTACGGGGTTAATTCTTTCTTAGATACATATTTTCAAGATACAGAAAAACTGTGCTTGAATGGTGAGGAATTAGAATGTTCTGGCGATTATACCCAATATTTCCTGACCGAAAATAAAAAGCAAAAAAGTGCCCGCGGCTAAAAAAGGGCCCAGGGGAACGGCGCTCTTGAACTTTTTTTTCTTAAAAACAATCAAAACCAGGCTGACCAGAGAGCCGAGTAAATAAGAAACGGTCAAAGCCAGGCAAAGAGTTGACCAATGAGCGCATACCGCTCCCATAAAAATCCCGATGCGCAAATCCCCCAGACCAATCCCTTTACCTTTGGTCAAAAAATATTGCAAGGCGAAAAAACCGGCTCCGATTAAGACGGCCAAAGCCATCTGGACAAACCGCGCTGACAAACTTAATCCGGACAAAGAATCAAGCAAAGGTCTGGCGAATAAATTTAAGACAAAAACAATTCCCGCGGCCGGCAAAAGAACCGCGTCTTCAATGGCCGAATATTTCAAATCATAGACGAAGATGAAAGCCAGGGTGAAAAATATCGTCCAGCTGCGGAAGATTTCCAAAACGTCCAGGAAAAATCCCCGGGCGCCCAAAACCAGAAAATCAGCGCCGCTTAAGGAAAACCTGATCAGCGGGATAATAAACAAAAGTCCCATTATCAGCTCTACTATGGGATATTGCCAGGAAATTTTTTCCCGGCACTCCCGACAGCGCCCTTTTAACAAAACAAAGGATATTAAAGGAATATTATCGTACCAAACAATCTGTTTTTTGCACTTAGGGCAAAAGGAACGGCCCCATATCGTTTGACCGCTGGCCAGGCGGTAAACCAAACAATTCAAAAAGCTGCCGAAAGACAAACCGACGCAAAAGACGATTAAATAGAAAAGTGTGAGCATAAGCGCATCTTTATTTTAATTATATCTAATAAAAAATTTTTAACAAGCAAAATCGGTCAGCCACAAATTATTTTATTTTTGAATGTTTAAAATATAAAATTTATAAGGCCAGCGAATTAATCTTAATAATAAGGAAACCGCCAAGCCATAATGTTTACGCCAATAATACGATTGCGATTGGTAATACAATTTTTTGCGTTCTTTATTTTTTGTTAAACTTTTTCCGCCAAAATGAACAACCTTTATCTCGGGCAAAACAATTATTTTATAACCAAATTGACGAACGCGATAACATAAATCGCGGTCTTCAAAATACATAAAAAAATTCTCGTCAAAACCGCCGACTTTTTCAAAAACATCTCTTCTGACAATCAGGGCGGCGCCAGAAACCCAGTCGGCCTTAGTAAGTAAGTTGGTAAGTTGGTAAGTTGGTAAGTTATTTTTAAATTTATTTTTGACTAACTGCCAAAGTCCCTCTTCTTTCCCATAAGCCCATGGCTGAGGTGAACTATCTGGCACAACTAGTTGCGGAGCGACAATCCCGACCCTGGGATTCGCCTCAAAAATCTCAATAATTTTTTGAAATATATTTTCCTGAATTAATGTGTCGGGATTTAAAAAAAATAAAATGTCACCCGACGCAACTTCAGCCCCTTGATTATTCGCCTGCCCAAAACCAAAATTTCTATTATTGGTT
>CAZCKV010000054.1:0-5457 GCA_964499385.1 uncultured Gammaproteobacteria bacterium
TTTAAAGCAATGCCTTTTTCTTCCAATTGCCCGGTCAATTTCTTTAAAAGCAACTTGGTAATTTGCCTGATTTCCGCTCTGCCCAAAGGTTTGAAGACAATTACTCCGTCAAAACGATTTAAAAATTCCGGTCTGAAGTAAGGTTTTAATTTTTCCCGGATTAAAATTTCCGTAATCGTTTCAACCGAGGTTCCTTTGTTGATTTCTTCATGAATGAAATTGCTCCCCGCGTTGGAAGTGCCTATTAAAATAACATTGGTAAAATCAATTGTCCGTCCAAGCGCGTCTGTCAAACGGCCGTCATCCATCACCTGCAGAAAAACGTTTAAAATATCCGGATGGGCTTTTTCAATTTCATCAAGCAACAGCAAAGAAGAAGGATTCAAACGCACCGCTTCGGTTAATTGGCCGCCTTGTCCTCCGCCGGGAACGCCGATTAGACGATTGATGCTGTCCTTTTCCTGATATTCACTCATATCCAACCTAATCATTCTGTTTTCGTCCCCAAAATAGACATCGGCGACGGTTTTAGCCAATTCTGTTTTTCCCACGCCAGTCGGGCCCAAGAAAAGCAAGTTTACAATCGGCCTTTTTTGGCTGCGCAATTCCGTTCTGGCCCTTCTTAACGCTGAAGCAACCATATCAACCGCTTCATTCTGATCAATTAAACGCTGATGGATTTGTTCTTCTAAATTTAGAAGTTTAGTTGACTCTTTTTCAGTAATTTTAGTGACTGGAATTTTTGTTTTTTCTGACACTAAAATAGCCACATCCTCCTCCTGGATAACGCTCTTTTTTCCTTTTTTATTCTTCACGGCAATAGCCACTTCTTTTAACAGATTAATCGCTTTTTCCGGTAAAAATTGTTCATGCAAATAACGGGAAGACAAATCAACCGCCTGATCCAACGCTTTATAAGAAAAATAAACGCGTTCCCGGGATTCAATCAAAGCGGCCTGAACTTCTAAAATCTGAATGGTGGCGTTTTTATCAGGCTCTTCAATGGTTACTTTTTGAAAAACCTCTCCCAAGGCCTGGCCTTCAATCAAACGACGGTATTCATTGGGAATTGAAGTGGCTAAAACCAGGAATAATCTTCTTTTCAAAATGCCGGCTAAAATTTCAGAAATATCCAATTCTCCTTCAGTGGTACGAATTCCGATCATATTATGGATGTCTTTAATCACCAGGATAATGTTTCCGGAACGAGCCACTTCGCTCATAATAATCTGAAGTCTTTGTTCCACTTCACCCGGTTGAGAAGCTCCGGCAATTAAACTTGCCAAACTTAAGCTGACCAATCTTTTGTCCTGAAAAATCTTGGGCACGTCTTCGGTAACCATTCTGCGCGCCAGACCGTTAATAATGGTCGTTTTCCCCACTCCGGGCTGGCCAACCAAAACTACCCCGGGACGGCCGCCTTCAAGAACCCTGAAGATTTCTTCAACCTCTTTTTCCCTATCCATACAAACGCCCAAATACCTGCTCCGAGCCATTTGCGTTAAATCCTGGCTATGGGCATCAAGATGGGGCGTGGCAATGGCGGTATAAGCCCGGTTAATCGGTCCTTTTGGCTTAAATCTGGCCCGACCGGTAAAACTGTATTCCTGCTTGCTTAATTCCTGGTAAACTTTAATCCAAAGACAAACGTTTTTTATTTCATCCGAACCAATTTCCAAGTCATAAAAAATTTCCTTAACCGGATCCTCAAAACCGACCAGAGACTGTAAAATTTCCAAAGGAGACAAGGCAAGACTCTTTTCTTCTCCGGCAATCCCGTAAGCTTTTAAAAGGACTTCTTGCGTTTCCAGGCTGTAAAATACTTTCCCGATTTTTTCATTTTTCTCAATTCTTGACAAGACCTTGGCTATCTTATTATTCAAAACGCTCCAATCCAAACCCAGGCGGCTAATCACCAAAACAATGTCAGAAGTCTGCAGACAAGCGGCTAATAAATGAATTGGTTCAATCTGCCTGTGTTTTAATTTATACGCCAATTTCCATGCCTTTTGAATAACTTTAACGGATTTTTCCGAAAAAGAGTCGGCGACGTCTATTTTAAATCTCCCGGGTAAATGGTGTGCCTGTTTCCAATCCCGCGGAATCTGAGCCTCTATCCTAAATGATTTCGGCCAATTTTTCTTTTTTTCGTCTTGATTTTTCTCAAGACTGTAAAAAAGATAACAGTCAGTTAAAATCGACGTCCATAATATTAAAAGAAGAATCTCCGGCGTCAGGTTTAAAACGTAAAATTGATCCAAGATTTTGGCAATAAACCCCGGGACGACAATCCCGGGAATGTCCGAGACGATTTTAATTAAAACAAACAGTCCCCAAACGCCAAATAAAATTAATAAAATTCTGGCAACTGTTCTAAAAAATTTCTTTAAATTACTGCCGATTATTTCCGGCCTGTCAAAAATCTTGTCTAAAAACAAAAGATAACCGCCGAACCAGGCATAAACCTCGCGATTGGAACAGGTCGGACATCTTTTCTTTTGGGTTTGTCCCCTTCCTTTACAGGTTGAACAAATGATAAAATCCATTTTAAAACAATAAATTGATTATTTGCCAAAAACTGACAATGGGCAAAATAATCCAAATGATTAATAAAAGCAATTGACCCAACGTCCCTAAAATGAATAAAAAAAAGCGCCAAGTTAAAAGAATCAGACGCATAAAAAAACTGATAATTCTCCCCGACTTTGAGCGCTCGCCAAACATAGGCTTAAAAATATGGGTAAACATCAGTTTTAAAGCCAAATTGTGAGCCAAATTGGCCACCCCCTGGATAAAACCAATTACTCTCTTTTTTAAGCCGACAGAGTACCACCAGACGGGGAAATAAAGAATATTGAGTATTGCCTCAAAAAAAACGGATTTAATAATAGCACCTGAAAGGGACATATAAAAATTTTTAATTTATCTTGCCAAGTCAGAAGCCAATTCTTTTATTTCTTTTAAATTATCTTTAACAATCATTTTATCTCCGGAAATAGAAACAACCTGATTCGCATCAACAATCAAACGTCCTTGAAATAAGTTTTTAAAAGGATTATGGCTCTTAATTAAAAATTTCTCTATTTGATTGGATTCGGGATTAATCTCTACATCAATAATCCGCCCCAGATAATTACTGCTCTGGGTATAAACCGGTAAATTAATTATTGATACTAAATCCATATTAGATTAGGATACGGTCTTTTTTTTAAAAACTATTTGTTGTTCTACAATCGTGCCTAAAACATTGATCAACCAATAAAGCATCAAACCGCTGGGAAGCGTTAATCCGATAAAAACGGTTAAAGCCGGCATCATAAATTTCATTTGCTTATTCATAATTGTCATCATGTTCTCGTCTTTCGCCCCTTTTTGTTTCACCAATTGTTTTGCTGGCTGATTATCCGTTAAAATCTTCATTTGTAAATATTGGAAAATGCCCGTAATTATGGCTAAAACATAGTTTGACTTTGCCAGGTTTAAAATGCCAAAAGCCATAATGTTCAAAGTTCCCGGATTATGAATAAAAGAATAAACCGGCAAAGAAGCGCTTGTCATGCCTACGCGGAAAACCTGATAAACGGCGATTAAAATGGGAAACTGGATTAACAAGGGCAGACAAGAAGAAAAAGGATTCACTTTGTTTTCCTTGTAAAGGTTCATCATCGCTTTGGCCTGTTTTTCTTTTTGGCCGGCGTATTTCTTTTTGACTTCTTCAATCTTCGGTTGCAAATCTTTTAAAGATTTTTGAGATTTAATTGACTGGCGGGAAAGAGGAAAGAGCAATAATTTTACGATTAAAGTCAAAAAAATTATTGCCAGACCCAGGTCATGACCGGGTATAATATTATAAAAAAACACCAAGAGATTTAATAGGGGCTCGTAGAGGACGATTTTGAAAAATCCAATCATGTTCCCTCACTAATGTTCAGTCAAATGCAAAATGTAAACCTCAAAATGCAAAATGACAGATTAAAAATTAAAATTAAAAATGAATAAATGATTTTGAACTTCAAGTTCTGAATCTTGAATTTTCTACGGCGGATCCCATCCGCCCTTTGACCAGGGATGACACCGAAGGATTCTTTTAATTGCCTTAAATCCGCCTTTTAATAAACCGTATTTAACGATCGCCTGATAAGCGTATTCTGAACACGTAGGCTGAAACTTGCAAACACCCGTCCAGGGATGAATTAAAGAAAATGGTCCATGGTCGGGAGAAAACGTCTTTTGATAAAAACGAATTAACTTTAAGACTAATAATTTTATCCAAACAAAAACCATTTTTATAATTAAGTTACATTATTATCTATAGAGATAAAAACTTAATTTCAAGGTTCTGCGAGCGAAGCGAGCAGGTTCTTATTTTATTAATTTCCCTTTTTGGAAATATTTTAACATTCTGTCTTTAATTTGAGAATAATCCAATTCTTTTATCTCCGCTCTGGTTAAAATTAAAAAATCATATCCCTGGACAAGTTGGACCAAATATTCTTTTAAGGCAGCTCTTATCCTTCTTTTTATTTTATTGCGGACGTTTGCTTTTTTATCAACCTTTAAAGAAACAACTATGCCGAAACGAGAATAAGACAGGTTATTTTTAGTCCATTTTAAGCTTATTTCACGACCAAAAATAGCTTTTCCTTGTTGAGATACTCTGGCAAAATCTTTATTTCTGGCCAAACGATATTTACGAGATAACATACTAATCGTACAAATATTATCACTAATCACTACTAATAATATTTCTTGAATAATTCGTAGTTATTTGAGATAGAATTAGTGTGATTAGTAATATTTACACTGTCAGCTTTTTTCTTTTTTTATCTCTTCTTCTTTTTAAAACCTTTCTCCCAGATTTTGTTTGCATTCTTTTGCGAAAACCATGAGTTCTGGCTCTTTTTCTCTTTTTAGGCTGATATGTTCTTTTAGGCATATTAAAATTATTAATATTTTAACACAAATACACTTATATGACAAATTACCGTGCATATTCGGTGACTCTGTTTTCCCTGATTACCGTCACTTTAATTTCACCCGGGTATCTCAATTCTTCCTCTATTTTATCGGCAATTTCTCTGGCCAATTTGTGGGCACCCATATCATCAATTTCCTGAGGTAAAACAAATACTCTTAATTCCCTGCCAGCTTGAATGGCATAAGCTTTATCCACTCCGGAAAATTCTTTAGCCAGACTCTCCAATTCTTCCAGACGTTTTAAATACTCCTCATAAGTATCCTTTCTTGCTCCGGGTCTTGCCCCGGAAATAGCATCTGCCACTTTAACAATTATGGCTTCTAATGTTGGCGGATGATCTTCATGATGAGTGGCTATGGGAATAATCACCTCTTTTGACAGGCCGTATTTTTCTCCCAAATCTTTACCAATTTCCGGGTGAGTTCCTTGAATTTCAAAATCAACCGCCTTGCCAATATCATGAACCAAGCCTGCTTTCT
>CAZCKV010000055.1:0-5436 GCA_964499385.1 uncultured Gammaproteobacteria bacterium
CTGAACCTGTTCCTATTTTGATTTTAGGCGCGTCTTTAGGCGTTTCTCTTTGGCTGAAAGTTTTTTTAAACCATTCTTCTTCTTGTTTTGCCCTTTCTTCCCCGTGGTAGCGTTTGACAATCTCTTTAGCCAGTAAAAACTTATATTTCATCGGTTTAGAATTTAAATCTTTTTCAATTTGTATGATATCCTTTAAAGGAATCTCCGTATAAACTTTTAGATATTGGATTATAAGATTGTCAGCTATACTCATTATCCGGCCGAATTTTTCCCGAGCCGAATGATTAAGGCCAATGTAATTACCCCAACTCTTGCTTTGTTTTTCCCGGCCGTCAATTCCCGGCGTTATCTTGGTGGTAATAATTACCTGTGGAGGCTGATTGAATTTTTCCTGAAAAAACCGGCCCATCATCTCGTTGTATAACTGGTCAGTGCCGATAATGGTCAAGTCGGCCTTAAGCATTACTGAATCATAACTCTGAAGAATTGGGTAAACCAATTCATGCTCGTAAATTTCCGCTTTTTCTTGAATTCTTTTCCTGAACATTTCTCTGGACAGCAAACGCTCATTAGTCACCATTGACATTAAAGAAAGCATTTCTTTGGCCGACATTTTATTAAACCAGTCGGAATTCCTTTTAACTTCAAACAGGTTTTTTCCATTATAAAGGACCATCATTGCCTGTTTAATGAATATCCGTGAATTGACTTTTATTTCCTGTTCGGAAATAACCGGTCTGGTTCTATTCCGTCCGGTCGGGTCCCCTATTTGCGTGGTGAAATCGCCGATTAAAAAAATTATCTTATGCCCCAATTCCTGCAAACGGCGGTACATCCACAAATTAACCGCGTGGCCGATGTGAATATCCGGAGAAGTCACGTCAACTCCGTATTTCATAATTAACTGCTTTCCGGAAAGAAGCAGTTTCTTTAATTCTTCCAGAGAAAATATTTCGTCAGTAGTCCGGCTGAAAGAATCAATGACTTCATTAACAACCTTGGGGTCATTAATCACTTTAGCCGGCCTGCTTGTTTTCTTTTTAATAGTTTTAGTTTTCATAATGTTATTTCTTTTCCTCCCCGCAAATTCTTAACACCGCCAGCTCTATGGGTAACTGGGGTATTTCACTGTAACCAAGCTGGACCCTGGTTTTTATAAACTCCTCTATAACGGAGACTAGTGTTTTTAATTCCGTTTTCTCCCCCAGTTCCTTTATCTTTTTCTGTGTCTCTTCATCCTCTTGCCAGTACAAGTCGTTGTTTACGGCTTCAACTTTGACGAGGAGGATTTTCCTTAAAAACTCAATTAAATCGGTGATGAACTGGTCCAGGTTTGTTCCCTCTTCCAGTAACCGGTTGATTAATTTTATGCCTTCAGCCCGGTCCTTTTTGAAAATCAATTCCAAGAATTGGATAATTAAACCTGTCTGGGCCGGCGGTATAACCAAACTGGCTTCTTCCTGAGTAATATTCTTGTCATTTAAAGATAATAACTGGCTTAAAAGACTTTCCGCGTCCCGAACGCAGCCCTCTGACCTGAGGGCAACTGTCTGGAGGATTTTCTTACCTATTTTTACTTTTTCTTCCTTAATGATTCTTTCCATTCGTTGGACGATCTTTTCCAGGCCCACTTTGGCAAAATCAAATCTTTGACACCGGGAAATAATGGTTTCGGGCAATTTGTGGATTTCCGTGGTCGCCAGGATGAAAATCACATACTTGGGCGGCTCTTCCAAAATTTTCAACAGAGCGTTAAAAGCCGAAATAGAAAGCATATGGCATTCATCAATGACAAAAACCTTGTATTTTCCCTGAGCCGGCGGAATCCTTGAATAAGCAATGATGTTTTCCCTGACATTATCCACCCCGGTTTGCGAAGCCGCATCAAGTTCAATCAGGTCCATGAACCGGCCGTTGTTGACGCTTTGACAATGGTCACACTTGTTGCAGGGCTCTGATTGTCCCTCTTTTCTGTTTAAACAATTGACTGACTTAGCCATCAATCTTGACAAAGTGGTTTTTCCCAAGCCCCTTGGTCCGGTGAAAAGATAAGCGTGAGAAATTTTGTCCGTTTTTATTTCGTTTTCCAAAATTCGGACAATATTTTCCTGCCCGATTATTTCAGCAAAAGTTTTTGGCCGGTATTTACGATAAATCACCATATTCTTTTTTCTTTAATTGATTAATAATCTGGCTTCGCTGGTTGATTTCTTGTTCAACAATAGCTTTATTCTTTCCGTATTTTAATTGAGACAATTCTTTAATAATGTTAGCCACTTCCGGATTTGCCGGATAAACATCGCCGATATACGGCGCTTTGATGTTAAACGGGGTCAGACTCTGGTTGTCAACCAGGAGTTTGATATAAGCCGTGTATTTTTCCATGTTTATTAAATCATAGGCGCTGAAAACCGGTTCAAATTCCTTAGCCAGGAATTCCGCGTCTTCAACTCCCACTTTGAAGCAAATCAGGGTTCCCACTGTGCCGAAAATGGCGTCTCTCAAAGAATTGTCCTGCTTTTTTACCAGCTGACCGATGTATTGGTGGGCCATGGTCAGACAAAGCTTGTATTTTCTCGCTTCGGCCAAAATGGTGTGAATACTTTCGGTTATGAAATTCTGGAACTCGTCTATGTACAAATAGAAGTCTTTTCTTTCTTCTTCGGAAACGTCGGTCCGGGAAAGGGCCGCCATTAAAATCTTGCCCATTAAAACCAGCCCCAAAAGATAAGCGTTCATATCCCCCACTCTGCCTTTGGACAGATTTATCAGAAGAATCTTTTTTTCGTCCATAACTTTTCTGAAATTGAAAGCGCTCTTTTGCTGTCCGATAATCGGCCACATGTAGTCGTTGGAAATAAACTGGGTGAGCTTTGAGGTGATGTAGACGGTTATGTTGGCCAGAGAAGCCTCGCCACCCGCTTTTTCCGCCTCTTTAACCCAGAAGTCTCGCACGCTTTGGTTGGAACAGTGTTCCAGTTTGAATTTGTGGAAATCGGGATCGGCTAAAATTTTGGGGATTTCCATTAAAGTTGAACCGCTTTCCGGGTGGCTCATAATCAAAAGCATGGCGTTGCGCATGTATTGTTCAAACATCGGTCCTCCGGTCGCGCGCAAATCATAAAGTTTGTCAAAGATGTTAATCATTTCATTAATCACAAAAGTTTTTTGTTCGGGATAAGCCGGGTCAAATTCCAAAAGATTCAATCCCATTGGCCGGGCAATGTCTGCCGGGTTGAAATAAATAACGTCTTCGGCCCTTTCCTTGGGTACTCTCTCTATGATGTCCTCTACCAGATCGCCGTGGGGATCAATTACGCAAACGCCGTCGTTGTTTAAAATGTCCTGAAGAGCCATATAGGCTATCATTTTTGATTTGCCCATGCCGGTTCGGCCGATGATGTAAGCATGGCGCTGGCGATCTACTTTTTTAAAACGAATGGTTTTAATTTCTCCGCGATATGCGTTATAACCCAGGATAATCCCCTGGGTGGGAATATCTACCGGAGCCGGGGCTTTTTTTGCCGTCAACCAGCGAATATTCGGCGTTTCCGTCGTCGGCAGAGGAAAATGGTAAACGCTGGTCATTTCTTCCGTATTCAGGACAAAACTCGCTTTTTCGTTAAAATTTCGGTATATAAAATTTCTGATGATTTCGTTTTTATTGACTTTCACTTTTTTAAACCCGTTGCCGTATTCATAACCCGTGTACTGGGCAAAAGAATTGACAATGTTGTCCAGATAACCGTCAGCCAGGGCCTTGTTTCTGGCGGAAACGACAATTCTGATATTGACGTCCAACCCGGCTTTGTTGGCTTTTTCTTCTATGGATTTGACTATTTCCTGTTCCATGGGCGAAAGCTGATATGCCTTGGCCACTCCCACATTTTCTTTTTTTTGGGGTTTGGGCGAAACAAAGTCAAGAATGAATTTGAAAGCTTTTGGCAGTCCGCCAATTACCGTTTTAAGAGCGTCTTTTAATTTTTTCCCTTGCTGCATTTCCGAAGCCACTTTAATACCCGGCTGCCTCCAGCTGGAACGGGCCGACCGGGCTATAATCTGGATTACGGCGGCGTCTTCCTCGGCAATCCGGCTCAAAGAATTGGTAATGGCGTTCAAAGGGTCTGTTTCCATCTTCATATAGCTTTTTATCGGAAACATGAAATAATTTCTTAGTTTCAAGCTGGCGCAAACCACTTCTCCTTTGGGCAAAAAGACGTTGTAATCTTCCACTTCTTCAATCTGCGCCGCCGGACATTGGGCCTGGACCTGCTGTTCAAAAAACGTCTGCAAGTTTCTCGGCACCACCACGTAAAAAGAAATTATCCCGCTTTTGTCGGAAAGTATCTCAAAAGAAAAATGGTCTGAACGGCCGAAAAGCCAGGATTTGAATCCTTTCTGCGCTTTCAAGCCGCCGATGTTGTCAAAGACGTTTTCCAGCGGCTGAAGCCTTTCTTTAATCGTCTTTTTCTGCTCTTCTTTTTCCGTTTTTTCTCTCGGCATCGTAACCAGAAGAATAGCCCTTTGGAAAGAAAACCTGTACTGAGCCAACTTTTTTAAATATTTTCTCAAGAAGAACAAAACTACTAAGAGGAACAATAAAATAAAAACGACGAGCCAAAACCAAGGATTGGATAGAAACCCCTGACCCTGCTCGCGGATTGTTTCCACATCCGTATAAATATTTATTTTTCCTATTTCCATGTTAAAATTGCTTATAATTGCTAACGAGTCCACAGGCGAAAGCTTGCTTTCATCTGGAGCGAGCGACGCAATTTCAAGTGCCACGACAGCGCTTATATTTTTTCTTTTTTCTCTTTTTCCGCCAAAGCCAATATCTTATCCGCTTTAATTTTTGTCTCCTGCTCCAAAAAAAATTTATTTACTCCGGGAACCGCCAACAGCCATCTTCTTATCAAATCCACAATCTTATGAACCACAATCTTGGCCTGATGCACAAGCTGTTCTATTTTTGAAGCCGTCTTCTCCCCTTTTTCCTTGAATTCCCGCTTTAAATTGTCCGGCAAACTTTTGTAAATGTCTTCTAAATCCTCGGAAAGAATGCTTTCTATCTGCTTTAAGGTCTCACTTTTTTCCTTAATCAGGTCAGGAACCGCTTGGGGCTTGGTTCCGGGCAAATGTTTACTTATTTTTTTCAATTCATGTTCAATTTTTTCCGGTCTGGCGACTTTCGCTTCCTTTTCTTTTATTTCGGGAGACGACGGGATTTCCAATGAAGGTTCTGTCCGGGGTATTTCCGGAGAAATTGGTTGTTCTTTTATTTCTTGAGGCATATATTCATTATACCATTTTTATTTATTTTAACAATATACTACGTTGGAAACAGATAAGATAGAATAAAATACCGCCTACCGGAGTCCTCCTTCGCCTCTCCTTCGCATGAAGCTACGGATGAGCAAAGCAAGGCTACGAAGG
>CAZCKV010000056.1:0-5395 GCA_964499385.1 uncultured Gammaproteobacteria bacterium
TATCTTCATACCTTAATGTTTACACAATATCTTTTTTTGCCCGGTTCGCCCAAATCATCCGGGCAACCGGGTAATCAACTAATTTTACTTAAATCGCCGCCTAAGACGAAATCGACTATTGCCTTGATTTCGTCCACATAAGGGACTTCTTCCGGAATGTCATTGAGCAGAAAAACTTTTTTGTCATTAACGTAGGCAAAACCGATCTCCATCAGAGTATTGCCACCGACATAATTTTTTATGCCCCGCTTATCAAAATTCAGCACTAAAATGGCATCGCTGTTATATATGGCGTTATAATACCATTTTATGTACCCCTGGGACCTTTTGACTTTATGATGTTCGCCTTTGGTAACCTGGCTCCAGATTTCCATCTTTTCACCTTTGACAAAAGCTTCATAGTCCGGATGGACTATTGGTTCGTGTCCCAGACGCGACAAAAGATCGCGATATTCCAGCATTTTCTCCTTAAAAGTACTGCTGCCGCAGATTACGATTTTCATATTCTTAAACCTTTAATAAATTCCATTAGCTCAGTGGTGGAAAATTCCAGAATGTAAGGGATGAATCTGGCCTTGTCATCAGCACTTAAATTCAACATCTTTTCCATGGGCAATGTCTCAAAACCGAGAGCTGCTCCCTTTTCCTTTTTCAAATCAGAAACATTGCCTTTATAAACAAAAACGAACCTTGATTGAAAAGCATGGTTGATTTTTCCCGTAACCTCGTCTTTAGCCTGTTTTTTAATCTTATTGACAAAAACCAGATCAGAAGCGTCAATCTTGACGCCCGTTTCCTCTCCGGCTTCCTTTATGGCCGTTTTTTCATAACTATCGCCTATTTCCACGTGCCCGCCGACAGTCGCATCCAGCAAATCAGGAAAGGTGTCCTTGTCCTTGGCCCGATGCTGAAAAATTATTTCCTTATTGGGAGTGATAAAATAGACGTGGATTTCCCTGTGGAGCAAACCAAACTTATGGATATTTTCCCTCGTTTCCCGCCCTATAATCTCATCATTGTCATTGACGATATTTAAAAATTTTTTCATAAATGTTGTTAATCATATAACTTATACAACTCTTAAATTTTAACAGAATTATGGAAAATAAAAAGCCAACTTGGTTAGATTGGTTTTTACTTAGACGGAAATCATAAACTCATCTCGGTCTCTCGAAACGTATATTAGGATGGCTCGGACAATGGCACGATGTTGGAATATGGATAGCCAGGCAATCCTCACCCACCTGGTTTTAATAGTGATTTGGGCGACCCCGCACTTGATGTAGGAGGAACCTCATGTGCTGTGTTGTCTACTGTATTATAAGGAAACTCTGCTTAATATTTTTATTGTTCCATTATTTGCATCAACTTCTACTTTGTCGCCATCTTTTAAGATTTTAGTAGCATGTTGGGTACCTATAATACAAGGTATATTAAGTTCTCTGCTTACTATAGCAGCATGACAAGTCATGCCGCCAGTATCAGTAATTATAGCTGCCGCTTTACTAATAGCTGGTATTAAATCTGGATTTGTCATTGTTGATACTAATATATTTCCTTTTTTCATTTTTTTTATATCTCTGGCAGTTATTACCAACTTTACTATGCCACTGACTTTACCCATAGAAGCTACCACTCCTTTAATCGTGGCTGTTTCTTTGTTTATCTCTTCTTTGACATTCTTTGCTAAAAAATCTTTAGCCCTTTTCTTTATCAGAACATCTTGTTGCTTACCTTTTTGTATATAAATTGAAAAACTTATTCGATTACTAGCTATTTTAGTCATGCTTTGATCATTCAGCAATATTTTTTCAATTTCTTCTGGCCATAAATATCTAACTTCTTTTAGTGATAAATTTCCTTTTCTGGCTATTGCTATTAGCAGTGGCTCTATTAAATAATGTGTTTTAGAGGATAAACCTTTCCTATATTCTTTAAAATAAGCTAATTCACCAACTGCTCTTAGGAGTCTTTCTTCAGTATCTGTCAGTTTTAACAATTTAGATAATTTTTGTTTATTTTTTAATTCGGTATTTATCTTCTTTTTTTGTTCTTTTATCTCTCGTATTCTTTTAGCGTTTAGTTTTTTAATTTTTTCTGAGAAGGTTTTTCTATTAATTTCTTCACCTTCAAAGTCATATGCTAACCATTTCCATTCGTTCCAATGCTCATTTATTTTTTTATTCAAGTTCGCAGAGCTTTTTATTTTGTAGATTTCTAGCTCTTCCAATTCTTCTTTTAAATTCCAAGACGCTCCAGTGGGGTAAGAAAATGTTAAAAACATTTTTTGCTGTTTATTTTTATCTACAATTTTTTTAGCAATAATATTTTTTGTTTTTTCTTCTAACGAGAAATCTGCTAAAAAGGGAATTGAAGCATATAAGTATACTTTGTAATATTTTTTACAGTAGTTTTGAAATAGTGTGTTTAATTTTTTATTATTAGTGTTTTTACCTACTTTATTCGCCTCTTTGGCAATGTTTATTAATTCAATTATATATTTTTCAAATTTAGCTCTTATATAGTCTATAAAATTAGGATCTTCTTCTATTTTGTTAACAATGACATTGCCTACTCTCATGAATTCAGATTTGCTTAAATATCCGTCACATACTTCATTATGAAAATTAGCAAAAAACATTTTTTGATATGTTCCTATCAAATCTTTTAGTCTATAGCAAATTACCCTGTATAGTAAGTACGTGGGGAATGGACTCATTTTTAGGGTGAATTGTCTATAAAAATCTGATAACATAAATTAATAATAATGGGTTTCCGAATAATATTGCAACTAATGGGCGACGGAATATCTAAAATATTTTTGTGTTATTACATACAAATTGCAAAATCTCTAAACTCGGGGGCAGGGATTCGAACCCCGATTAATGGAGTCAAAGTCCATTGTCCTGCCATTAGACGACCCCCGAACATTAAATTTTAACACCCTTATTATATACAAATCAGCGATTCTGTCCATTTCCTCTCCACTTCCAAAAATACTTTAAAGCGCTGATGATGTGAATCCAGGTAACCTTTGAAAACAAGGAAACAAAAGCGGAATTGTCTGCTGAAAGCCGGCGGTGGAAATGAATCATTTTAGCCTGGGGAATATAAACGACTTTGAAGCCGGCTTGCCAAATTTTCCTGGCCAAGTCAACGTCTTCAAAATAAAGGAAATAGCGTTCGTCAAAAAAACCGACTTTTTCCAAGACCTCTTTCCTGACCATCAAACAAGCGCCGATGAGCCAGTCAACCTCCCTGATCCGTTGATGGTCAAAATCAAGCATCAAATAACGGCTAAGTTCTTTTTTAAAACCGGGTAATTTACCTAAAAAGGTCCTTCTCACTGCCGGAGTAATCAATCTGGGAAAACGATAACAGGAATACTGGATGCTTTTGTCAGGATTGAGCAATTGCGGCCCAACCGCGCCCGTTTGTCTGTCTCGCTCCAAAAATTCAACCATTTTTTCAACTGAACCGGGAATAACAATCACGTCCGGATTCAAAATCAAAACATATTCGCCCCGGCTCAATTTAATCGCCTGGTTGTTGGCCCGGGCATATCCAAAATTTTTATCATTAAAAACAACCTTAAACTTTAAACCCTGGGTTCTAAACTGCGAAAGGAATTCTTTGCTTCCATCATTTGAATTATTGTCGGTGATAATAATCTCATAATCCAATTTAAGATCGGCTTCTTTTAAACTTTTCAAACAGTTCTTTAAAAGGTTTTTCTGATTGTAATTTAAAATGATTATGGAAAGCATTGGGTTATTGATAAAAACGTGATTTTTTAATCCATTTTCTGAGCTCTTTCGGCCTGATTTTCGCTTTCTCCCTGATTATTTTCCTTTTCTTCAGCATTTTCCCGAATTTGCTGAAAAAAGAAAAACCGGCTTTGAACAGAATCTTCGGCTTGGTAAAAAACAAATAGATTTTTTTTCCGAATTGATAAAGTAAAATCCACAAGAAATAATGGAAAAAGTCGGACCAGCAAAGGTTTTTCAACAAAAGCCAGAGATGGTTGCGGTAGGAAAAGAATTCTATCATCTTTGACCGCTGAAAATGGGCCTGGGCAATCTCAAATAAATTGGCTTTCTCTTTCAGTCCGGCTCCGCGGTAATGGTAAGCGCGGGTCTGGGGCGCGTATAGAGCCGGCCAGCCCCCTGATTGCAAACGCCAGGCCAAATCTATGTCTTCCTGATAAGCGAAGAAATCCTGGTCAAAATATTCATCATTTATTTTCACATCTTCCAATGCCCGGCGGCGATAAAGGACGCAGGCGCCGCTTATGCCAAAGACATCGGTTAATCTGTCATACTGGCCCTTGTCTTTCTCTCCCTGGCCGCGGTCAACAAAATGATGATTTTTAAGCATGTTAAGACCCGTACTGTCAATAATGTCAGTTTTTATTTTTTCCCCGCATTCCGCGTCTCCGGTCATAATTCTCAATAACTTGCCGCCGAAACTCCCGAACTTTTTCTCTTTGTTGGCGATTCTGACGAGCTTGGCCAAAAAATCAGGCTGAAGAATGACATCCGGGTTCAAGACCAGAACATATTCTGACCGGCACAAGTTAAAACCCTGGTTATGGGCCTGGGAAAAACCCAGGTTCTTGTTATTCTGGAAAATAAAAATGCTGGTTTTCCTTTTAAACTTCTCTTTTATTTTCTCCTTTGAATAATCGTTCCTCACCATTTCCATGCCTTTGTCAGTGGAGCCGTTATCAATAATCAAAACGGAAAAACTCTTAAAGGTTTGCTGAAAAATTGAATCAAGACAATCTTTTAAAAATTTTTCACTATTCCAGGTAACTATCTGGATTATAACTTTGAGTTTCATCGTCTTGTTTAAGATTAATAATTAAAGCCGAAGTTAAAACTACATAAAAAATACCCACGGGATGGAACAAAAACGGACCGGTCAAAGTGGCGATCATCAAACCGGCCAGACCGGCCAAAAGCCCGATGATTAATCTTTTTTGCCAGACCTGATTTAAAACTTTAATCTTTTGCCAACCCTGATAAAAAATATGACTAAGAAGCAACAGGTAAAAAACCAGGCCGAAAAAGCCGAGCTCCAGCCAGATTTCCAAATAGCCCCAGTCAAGGTGGAAAGTGGATTTTTCCGCCCGGGCCAGCGGGTCAAAATATGAAACGGTCATACCCAAACCGCGGCTGAAAACCGGCTGCTGGCTGATCTGTCCCAGTAATTTAGGCAAAATGTTCATCCTGGTCAAAGAGCTTAATTCCTGCTCCGGGGAAACCATTGTTTCCATCCTTCCCTTGAAAAACAGCAGGCTCTGGTTTTTCCACTCCCCGGTGGACAAAAGCTAAATAAACAAAAAATCAAAAACTAAAACAAAAACAACGAGTACGGAGAAAATCAACGAGCG
>CAZCKV010000057.1:0-5370 GCA_964499385.1 uncultured Gammaproteobacteria bacterium
CTATTGAATAATGGTATTCGCCAATAAACATGCGAAAAAATTAATTTTATTAATTTTTAGCACCCTGTTAAATAATTTCGCCTTTGGCGAAATTGCCGCGAAGCGACATTTAACAAGGTTCTCGAAAATCTAACAAAATTTTGTTTATTCTATTAGATTCCAAAATTCTGAGATTTTCGGAAGTTTTCCACAATTCCTATGGTTTTTCCCCACTTCTATCCACAGTTATACACAATGCCTGTATTATAAACCATTTTTCCCCACTAAACAACATATTGTCTGTGGATAACTATAAACCTATTAATTCAGTCATATAAGGTTTATTCTTCTTAAGAATAATCTTTATAAAAAAAATCATCCGGCTTTTTAGCGGGACGATTTAATTATTTTTTACTCTTTTTCACTCAGATGGCCACGTGACTGATCTAGATGCGGGTTTTTTGATGCACATCACAATCAACACGATAATTGCGATGATGTCCAAAATTACTACCCAACCCATATCTGATACTGAGCCACTGGAACTTCCGACTCCAAGGCCGATTAAAAATCCAATTCCGACACAGATTCCGACCGGCAACAACGCTTTCCATTTCCAACCGTGTCTCCAGGCTACAATCGTTAAAAAAACCACAAGTACAAGTAATATTTTCATAATGCCCTCCTTTTTATTTGTTTATAGATATAAAGATGCTATTAATTTAACAAATACAAAGGGTTTTGTCAAGGATTTAAAAAAAAGTAGGTTGAGAAGTTGAACTCCTCAATTCCCCTCCTTTAACTTACTTTATTTTCCCTAAGAATAAAAGCCCCGCCAAAGCGAGGCTTTTTAAATTAATATTCTGTACATTTTTTTAGATAAGTCAGAATATCATCTAAATTAGCAGTGGCTAGCGCTACCACTGAATCAGCAGCTCCATAATAAACTAAAAGTTCATTTGTCTCTTCATCAACAACCGCGCCACAAGGAAAAACAACATTGTCTACATCACCCACTCTTTCGTAACTCTCTTTCGGACCAAAGACCCAATCTCGACTCCGGCGAATCACCTCAAGACTTTCTAAATCTAATAAAGCTAATCCCACTCGATAAATAGTACCGGAGGCTGTATTTCTCACCCCATGGTAAATAATTAACCAACCATCTGAAGTCTCAATAGGTGAGGAACCTAACCCTACTCTATCAGAATCCCAAGTTCTATGTCTGGCAGGAATTAACACCCTGTCTTTCCCCCAAAAATTCAGGTCTTTGGAGAAAGAAACCCAAATATCAGCCCTACCTTCAACAATGGGTCTGTTTATAAGGGCGTAGTGTCCTTTAATAGTTTTGGGAAATAAAGAAGCATCTTTATTCGGAGGTATCAGCTGGCGCCCCAAACGTTCAAAATTAGAAAAATCTTTAGTTGCTATCAGAGAAATGCCAGGAGGTTCTCCAGCTACCCCATTAAAGAAAGAAACACAAGTAATTATGTATTCTTGCCGTTCTTTCAACCAAACAATCCTCGGATCCTCTAATCCGAATACAGCTTCACCAAAATCTGATTCTGCCACTAATGTCGGCTCGGAATTTATCTGCCAATTTGTTTTTCCGTTTTTACTTTTAGCAATTGTCAAATGGGAATACCCTTGTCCATCTTCAACTCTCACCAGAAGCAATATCTCATCATTAAATTTTATTGCGCCCGGGTTAAAAACTGATGCCACCTTATACGGCCAGTCTTCTGAAGTTAAAATCGGGTTTCCTTCATAACGTTCAAAAAACTCTTCAAATTCGTTATTATTCATTTTCATTTTTCCCTCCTTTAATTTAATTTATTGTAAAGATCATTTTAATTGTTTTTACTATATCACATTTTTCTTTTTTGTCAATCCCGTTTTGATTTCCCTTATTTTCATCTCATCTTAATAAAAACTTTTCGCACTCTTTGGCAATGGCCTTTTCTTCATCAGCGGGAATAGCGAGGATCTTTGCCCTATTCAAGACACCTAAACCCCGGCAGATTTTTTTCCGGGTATAAGGATCTCCGGCTCCGATGGCGCCGGTAAAAACCATAGCGTCCACTTTTCCCAGAATCGCGGTGTAAGCACCGATATATTTCTGTATCCGATAAACAAAAATGTCAAAAACCAGTTTAGCCCTCTTGTTCCCCCGCTTTACCGCTCGCAAAAGCTTTTTAAAATCTTTGTTCCCGAACAAACCCTTGATCCCTGAACCGTAATTCAATAAGTCGTAAATCTCGGGTAAAGACATATTAAGGTTTTGGTTCAAATGAAATATCAGACCCGGATCAACGTCCCCGGCCCTGGTCATCATCACCAGACCGTCCAAAGGAGTGAAACCCATACTGGTGTCAATCGCTTTCCCCTGTTCAACCGCAGTAATGCTGCAGCCTCCGCCCAAATGGCAGGTAATTAGGTTCATTCCGGTCAGTTTCCTCTTTAATCTTTCCCCTGCTTTCTCTGCCGCGTATTGATGGGAAATACCGTGGAATCCGAAACGCTGAATGCCTTTCTCATAATATTCCAAAGGAAGGGCGTAGATTTTCGCCTTTAAAGGAAGAGTGATGAAAAAAGCCGTGTCAAAGACGGCCAAGTGCGGGGCGTGGGACAAATAGACGCGGGCCGATTCCAAAATTTGGAGGTTATAAGGATTGTGCAAAGGGGCCAGATGGTTGAATTCAGTAAGTTCTTTTAAGTTCTCGTCGTTGACCAGAGCCGGCTGATAAAACTTCGTTCCTCCGTGAACGACCCGGTGGCCGACAATCTTGATGTTGGTCAAATCGCCGATCTCTCTCAAAGCTTTTCTGAACGCCTCCAAATGACCGTTTCCCCCGTTTCCCAGACTGTCATAATTTCCCTTCTTTAGAACCTTTAACTGGTCGTCAAACAACTTGTACTTCAAAGAAGTGCTGCCCGCGTTTAATACCAAAATTAGCGAATTTTTATACATAAACAAACTGGTAAATGATGCCGAAGATGAAAAGGATATAAATAAAATAGGCCAGTAGCTTCGGCAAATTAAAACTGAATTCCGGCTCCCGGTCCCCCTTTTTCTTGGCCCGGTAATAAGTGATTATCAAGATTATGCCTTGCAAGCCGGAAAGCACTCCGCCGGCAAAACCGACGACGGTGATAAAGCTTCTCAAACCCAGGAGAAAAACGACTAAAGGGATTGAGATTGTCAAAACCCAGGCGGGCATTAAAGGAATTTTGTAATCGCGATGGATTAATTCCCGCAAAACAAAACCCAGAGCTAAAAAAGAGGTGGTCATGGCCAGGATGCCGAATATGCCTCCGACCAGCAAAACTTTGCCGTTGGTCAGGCTTGCGAAACCGGTCAAAGCGGTTTCCGACGTCTGTTCCCCGCTGACGCCAACCACGGAAAAACAGAAAATGATGTAAATCAGGACCGGAATCAAAATGCCTAAGAGTATGGATTTTTTCAACAATCTTTCCCTGCCCGCAAGAATCCTTCTCATAGTGGGAATCGCCGAAGCTCCTCCCAAAGCGAACAAAACCACGCCGTAGGGAAAAAGCAGGTTCTGCCAATGGATCGTTTCCAGGTTAGCCGGGTTTACAAAAGGGGCGCTCAGATAAAAGACAAACAAAACCACGGCGACAAGACCCGAAGCCATAAATACCTCCACCCGGCTGACAATGCCGATGCCTTTCAAAACCAAAAGGCTGGCGAGCGCCCAGAAAACCAGAGACCAAAAAACCTGGCTTCCGCCGATCAGAGGATTGAGCAGGGAAAAAAGAAATTCTCCCACGCCGATAGTGTAGGCTGTCAAAGCGGCATAAATGCCCAGGACCAGCGACAAAGTGATTAAAATCTTCCCTGTCTTGCCCAGATATCTCTCCACGTAACCGGCCATTTCCAATTTGTCATTGGTCCTCAGAACCACTTCGGCGTAGCATCTCTTAATGATGAAGAAGACCCCGGCCAGAACCAAAAGATAAAAAAGGCCGATAAAAAAACCGCTTTTGGCAAAAGCGTAAGGCAGGCCGAAAATTCCCGCGCCCACAATGGTGCCGATTAAAACCGAAGTTGAACGAGTGAAGTGACGTGCGTCTTCTTTCATAATCATTTTAATAATTTAACCTGGTCCACTTTGCCGGCCAATTTTGCGTATTCGTTGTTGACCCGGTCAATGGCGTTTTTCGCGTTGTTGATATGACTGGTCGCCACGTCCAAAACACTTCCCAATTTTTCCGCGTCTTTCTGCACGGCTGACAAAACCTTGAGAATCTGTTTCGCTTCCTGCTGAATTTCCTGCCCTTTCAACCCAAGCATGATTATTTTCAAAAAATAATAAAAAGAATTCGGGGAAACGAAATAAACCATTTTTTCCCTGGCGTATCTGTCCAGCTCTTCGGAAGTCCTTAATATTTCGTAATAAATGGCTTCTGAAGGAACATACATTATGGCGAAATCAACCGTCCCTTCCTGGGGCAGGATGTATTTCCGGCTGATGTCTTCAACATGTTTTTTGACGTCGCGAAGGAACAATTTGGCAATGTTTTTTTCCTCATCCTCATTCTTGGCCGTCATTAGTTTTTGAAAATTCTCCATCGGGAATTTGGCGTCAATGGGAATAATTCCCTCTTTGGTTTTTAAAATAGCGTCCACTCTGTCCCCGGTTTTGAATTTGTACTGCAAAGAAAAATGATTTTTGGAAAAAGACTGCTCCAACAAGTCCCTCAAGACCTGTTCGCCGATATTTCCCCTTAATTTGGGAGATTTTAAAAAATCCTGCAAAGATTTCATCTGGTGCCCGATTTCCTGCATACTTCCCAGTTCTTTATTGGTCTGGGCAATCATCTGAGCGGCCCGGTCAAGACGATCGTTAACCGCCCTCTGCAGCCCCTGCATGTTCTGGTTTAACATCAAAAAGGAGCTGTTCTCTTTTCTTGACTCGTCAATCTCTTTTATTTTTCTGTTTAGAAAATAAAAAAGGGCGGAAAAACCGGAAACAAAAACGATGATTAAGATGATCAATGAAACAGAAGTCATAATTATTTATTTTTTCTACCATTTTTTTTAAAGGAAGCAACCCCGGCCACTATCCCGCTGATAACGACAATCATTAAAAGATATTTGAAGTCAAACCAAAAACTCACAAAACCCGGTTGGATATCCTCAATAACCAAAAGCAACAAAAGGCAAAAGCCGCTGACAAAAAATAAATCACGAAATAAATAATAAATCAGTTTATTGGAGTTTTTCTCTGACATTCCTGAGCTTTTTTAAAAAATAATTATTTATGTCAATAAAAAACGTTGACCAATCAGTTGGAGTCCGGCTTAATTCAACTTCTATTTTCCTAATTTTAACTTCGTAGCGATTGTTGGTTAAGCCCGGGGCGGAAA
>CAZCKV010000058.1:0-5327 GCA_964499385.1 uncultured Gammaproteobacteria bacterium
TTCCTTCAGTCTTTGTTTTCTTGATTTTTGAGAAGATTCTTCTTTTTCTCTCTTAATTGTCGGCTCGTCAAGAGCCGAGGGTTTAATTGCCATAATTAATAATTGGTTAAAATCTATTCTTCAATCCTTAAATCTTTTAAGTCAGGTAGTTTTTGCGTTTCTGCTTCGGCCGGATTATAGACATTATAAAAAAGTTCAATCAGGCTTTGAGTATCTAAAGGAGCCGATTTCAGTCCCATACTTGCCAAAGACGACATAACATTATCAACTCTCCTGAAAAGCACTTCCCTGTATTTCTCAAATTTTTCCTGTTTAAATCTAATAATGGTGGCGGCGCTGAAAACGTCCAACATCCGGGAAAAAAATCCTCTTCTTTTATCCCCTAAAGGATCATAAGGAATGATAATATAAAAATGCCGAATCATAATTTCCCCGAGCTGAACCAATTCTTTGATAAAATCAGAATAATCCGCCATTTGAGCTTTCAAAAGTTCGTTTCTCTGAACCTTTTGAAGCTCTTCCAACTGAGATAGGTATGGCTTAATGTTAAAAGGCCGTGATTGAATAAGAATCTGCAAAGGAGCGTCTAAGGTGTTTAAAAATCGGATATAATTTTGAATTACCGCAGTTTGTTCGTCTTCTGACTTAAGGGCGAAATTAATTGAAGAAACCAAAAGCACCGCGCGCAAGGTACCGTTTTTCAGAGAAACACAGTCATTTTTTATCTCGGAAATGTTTAAATACTTTTGGGTTGACGATATCTTATTCATTGTAACATTTTAACATTTTAACATCGAAACATTACTCCTCTTCTTCATACCGGCCACCGGTATCAATTAATAAAGCGATTTGAGAAAGCTTGGATAAAGGAAGCACACGACGCGGAGCAATCTCACTCTTTATTTCTTTCCTTTTTTTCTTTTCTTTTTTTTCCAAAGCAAGAATTTTTTCTCTTTTCCAAACTCGCAATTTAGGTTTTCTGGCAACCTGTATAAAACTAAGAATAAAATAATAGACCGGCTGACTATTAATTTTAACAAAAGCCACTATTATGCCAAGACCAAGTAAAATTACCCCTTCCATAAAAAATAAAGCAAAATCCGCCAATTTATAACAAACAAAAATTAAACCGGCGGTAATAATAAGAATAACAAACTGTCTGGGAGTAATCGGTCCGATTATTTTTGTTTCTACGTCAATAAATTGAGGCACGACAAACTGCATAATTTAAAACCTTAATTTTTGATTAAGTTCTACGACGGCGTTAAATTCTTCTTCGCTCAAAAATGGCTTGTTTTGCTGTCTTCTCTGAATTATTATCTCATTCACTGATTTTCCCTGATTAATTGATTCTACGCCTATGTTTAAATATAATTGATTAACTTCTGAATCTTTCCATGCTTTAATTCCCTCTGCTTTTTTAACCAATGATTCTTCGGCTAACAAATTTATTTTATCTTGAATCTTTTTTGCTGCTTCTTTGGCGGAACCCCAGCGCCGCCAATCAACCAAAGTAATCGTCTTTAATTCATCAACGGGACCATAAACTCTGGGTTGAATCTTTATCCCGTTAAATTGCTCTGCACCCGCTTCGCGGGATTTAACAGGATAAATTTCCTCAACTTTATCCTTAACCATTGGTTTGGGTTGAATTATCGGTTGAGAAAACAAAGGGGGCTTTGTTTCAATCTTAAGCGGAGAAACAGGTTCTGGTTTTAGTTTGATGACCGGTTGGCTAACTCGGGGTGTTTCTGGTTTAAATTTGGGGACTTCCGCCAGAGGCGGACCAGCCTTGGGCTGGAGTTTAGGTTGAGGCAATGGCGCTGGCGTCGGTTTTGGCGGAAATGGCGCTGGCGCTGGCTTTGGTAAAGGTGGCGGTACTTTCGGCGGCGCGGGCAAGAGTGGAGGAACAAGCGGACCAGCTTTAAGCTGGGATTTAAGAGGAAGAGGAGGAGAGAGAGGGGACATTTCTTTAAGAGATTCTTTGTTGATTCTTGGCTTTTCTTCTTTCAGAATCTCCATAATTTTGTCTACTGTTTCCGTGTTTAATCCCATACCTCCGATTTGATAATCTCTTTTAAGAATAATTTTTGTCTCTATTTCTGTCCTGACGTCTTTAAAAAACGAAATGATGATATTTCTAAAACGCATTTCAAAGTCTTTGTCGGGAAAAGTTAAATTAATCTTTTTAACAACCTCATCAACCGCCTGGTTTAAATCTATCAACGGCAAAGGAACCGGGGCCCGCTCTTTTTCAATTTTTTCTTCCGCAACTTGTTCTAACCGCGTTTTTGCAAATGTCTTGCTGATGGTCTCTGTTGAATTTCTTCTATGAAGTTCTATTTCTCCGTTTTCGTTAACGATATAATCCTCTTCTTCCAACCCTCCCACGGTCATAGCTGATATTTTTAATTCTTCATAAATATCAATTAAACGTTTAATTGTTTCCCTTTGACGAGAAGGCAGCTTGATTATATTCTCGTTTTTAAACAAGATTTCCAACGTTTTCAATTTTTCAACTGCTCCAGCCCCCACTTCCATATCATAAAACTTAAGCCAATTGCCTATTGTCGGTTCTAAACTCTTGTTATTCACAATAATTTTTTCCGAAGTTATCTTTTCTTCGTTAAGAAACATTGCTTCGCGGATCTTTGTCTTATATTCATCTCTTGATGATAACAAAGGAATGTCTATTAAAAACAAGCTTATGCTCTTTTTTAGAGGATATGTTTTTTCGGACAAAACGTAACTTAACCCTTGTCTGAACAGATTGACGAATTCATCAGACGGCAAAAGAGAAGAAGAAAACCACTTGGCTTTATTCAGTAAATCTATACATTCCTCATAAACAGGGAAGTCCGTTTCTTTTAAATTTATTTTTTTCTTTAAAAATTCTTCCAAGCCCTTTCTTATTTTATGCCATTTTTTCAATTCATCCGGATGATAAAAAAAACCTTGAGCAATTTCCTGCTTTATTTTTTCTCTTGTTTCTTTGTCGGAAAAATTCCATTTTTCTTGCTCCGCCATACAATACGATATTATTATAGTTTAAAGTTTATAGCTTTGATTGCGGCCAAAAGTCTCTTTGTTTGTTTTTTAGGGAATTTACAATCTCATCCATTTTGTCTTGTTGGTCCTTTCTTAAATCTTGCTTCATTTTTTCCAGAGCTTTAACAATTACCGGATGAGCAAAATCTTTTTCCAGCTCCTTTTGAAAACGAAAACCTTTACACATTTCTTTGTGAATTATGTCTATATCCCGTTTAATTATCTCCATTGTTGTGCTGTCGGCAACCGGTATTCGTTCTCCGGTTTGAGGGTCTGTTGTTTTACAAAATATTTCACCCCACCATCCCCGTCGGTAAAAGTTTTCCGGGTCCATCTTGCCTGTTTCAGTTAAAACTATTTTTTCATGCTCTTCGTCCGTAGTCGGCCGGTACAAACCGGTTTTTTGATCCCTGGTTACCGGAGCCATAAAACGAAAAGCCTGCGCCGCCTTGTTTTTATAAGCCAAATCGTTTATGAACATATAAGATTCTTGTTCATCCATGCCTACTTTTTCGTGTAATCTTTTAGCAAGCTCTGCCTCGCCCCTAAAACCTTGTTCATAATTAAGATCGCCTAAAATCTCATTCAGATCATATTGAGCGTTCAATTTCATTAAAACAGCTCTGGCTAAGGCGGTGTCTTTCTCTATTTCCGCTCGATGATAAAGAGTAATCAACTCCTGCGGGTCGTCATTGTCTTTAAGTTTTTCATATTCATTTATAACCCTCCGATGAATGGCTTGTTTTTGTTCAGGAGTCATCGTCTTTGGTTGAATCATTTCCGCTCTCGCTTTCCAATCATGTATCTTCTGCTTCTTGGCTTCTTTTTCTTTATTGATTTTCTCCATATCAGTATCTTTAATTATTTCTTTATTTAAGCGTAAATGAATATCTTTTAACGGATCTTTGATTTCTTTTTCTTGTTGCGTATTTATTTTCTCGTCTTGCTTAAGTTCTTTTATTTTGTTCTGAAAAGTCCAGACCTTTTCCGCCATTTCTTTTCTTTTTACAGGATCCAAATCTTTAAAAGGCGTTTTTATGTCTTTGGTTAAATCATTTATTTGGTCTAAAAACGCTTTTTTCGCTTCATCGCCAATGTCAATCTTTGTTATTTCTCCTGTCAGTCCTTTCAGCTGCTTGTCAATCTCTTTTTGGTCCTCTTCTGTAAAATTATATTTTTCTTGTTGTTCTTTATCTAATTTTTCATAATCTCCTGTTGAAATTTTTGACTTTAATTCTACGTCTGTTTTTTCGTTTTCACCTATCAAGCCGGCGGCTTCTTCTCTGTATTTCCCGGCTTTTCCGGCTATGCCCTGGAAAAATCTTCCAAGAGCTTTCGGACCTCCTTTTAAATGCAATACATGGGCCCATTCGTCCGTTCCTTTTGGGAGATAAGACAACACTCCCTTCTTCCGCTCAGCCCACTCTGCTTCTCTTTTTTGTTCGGATAATTCTCTCCTTCTCTCCGTGATTTTTTTCCATCGGGTTTTGGTTAAAGGAATGCCCGTTCTCGCCTCTAATTCTTTTATCCCTTCACTAGCAAGGAATTTGCCTGCTTTGCCCACGGCTTTAAACGGCGCTTTTGCCGCGCCCGCGCCTATGGCTTGAATTTTGCCCAGCGCCTGTCCGGCCATTTTGCCTCCGGCCACGCCCAGTTGCTGAGCCACCATTAAAGAACCCAACAACATAGCTATGCCGACTATGAAATTCAAAAGATTCTCGAGCTTGCCCGCTTCGGAAACCGCGGCTGATAAAGGAGTTTGTGTCTCGCCTCCTTCTGTTATTGATTTTTCGTTCATGGTTTCTCCCACCGAACTCCCTGAAGGAACAACGCTTTTATATGCTCCTCCGTTCTGGAGCGCCGGTTCCTGAACCATGGCAAAAGAGAGCCAGAGAAAAAAAGCCAAAACCGGTCCAATTATAACCTGACTGGCGAATTTTTCCCACCATTGGTTGGCGTAACGCTGAAAAGCGGGTAAAACACTGCCCATAAAAGCCAGAGGCGACAAAAGAACTAAAAACCAAAGAATAACAATTCTAAAAACAAATATCAAAGTAATAATAGTCACCACAACCAAAGCGATGGCGCTCATTATAAAACCAAGAATCAGCGCGCCGACCAGTTCTTTGTTTAAAGTTTCGCCTCCTGCCTCCTTACGGAGATCCATTAACGTCCTTAATCCCAATAATTCGGCTAAATTTCCTTCGCCGACAGATTTAAAAGCGTTGACAAAAGTAAGCATTATTATCTGGGCGACATCAATAAAAATTCCGCAGATT
>CAZCKV010000059.1:0-5136 GCA_964499385.1 uncultured Gammaproteobacteria bacterium
CGGAGCAACGGTTGAATCCATTTCTTTGACTTTTTGCAAAAGAGAACCCAGTTTCATTTCTTCAAATAAATCTAAATTATTGTTAGAGGCGGCTCCGTCTGTTCCCAGACAAATGTTAATTTTCGCTTTTTTAATTTTATTATAAGGGAAAAAACCTGACGCCAGTTTCATATTTGAACCCGGATTATAAACAACGCTGCATTTTCTTTTCGCTAAAATTCCAATCTCTTTTTCTGACAACCAAATGGTATGGGCCAAAACGCAGTTCTTGTTTAGAAATCCAAGTTTATCCAAATATTCAACCGGTCTAAGTTTATGTTTTTTTAAACAATCTCTGACTTCTTTTTCCGTTTCCGATAAATGAAGATGCAAGGTCAAATTATTTTTCTTGGCAAAATTTTTAGTCCAAATTAAATTTTCTTGGCAAACGGTATAAATAGCATGAGGGGCTATGGAAAAACTAATAGTTGGAAGTTTATTCTTTTTAAAACCTTCCCAAGATTTTATTATATTTTCTTTATTTCCCCAAGTATTAAAGTCTAAAAGAGTTAATCCAATCACTGCCCTCAATCCCATGTCTTTTATTGCCGCAAAACCCGCCTCTTGAAACCAGTACATATCATTAAAACAAGTCGTACCTGTTTTAATCATTTCCAAACAAGCCAGCTTTGTTCCCCAATAAACATCTTCGGCGGATAAATTTTTTTCCGCCGGCCAAATTTTCTTTTCCAACCATTCTTTCAAAGGCAAACCTTCTCCCATTCCGCGAAAAAGGGTCATAGCAGTATGGGTGTGAGCGTTAATTAATCCCGGTAAAATCGCTTTTTCTCCTTTTCCGTCTATCTTTTGTTTGGCTTTTTTATTTATTTTAGGGCCAATCTTTTCAATTTTTCCTTCCTGAATGAAAATATCAGTTTTCTTTCCGTTTAAAATTACGTCTTTTATCAAAAGGGTCATATTGAGCTTAATTTTAAAATCCCTTCAATTATCTTTTCTATTTTATCTTTAACCTGTATTTCATGTTCTTTAATTATCTCCTGAGTTAAAGGTCTTTTAACGATTCCATGGGCATAATTATCAACGGAGCATAAACTGGCATATTCTAAGTCTAACTCTCTGGCTAATGTTGCTTCTTTGCCCATGGTCATACCAACCACGTCCGCAAATTTCTTAATCAATTTAATTTCCGCTTTAGTCTCATATCTTGGTCCGCGGGTTTGAAAATATACTCCCTGACTTTTAAACTCAAACTTCAAATTTTTTAAAATATTAATCAAAACATTTCTCAATTTTGAAGAGATTTCTGGGGTTGTATACCTGGGCTCCTGATTGTAAAAAGTAATTGTGTCAAAATTAATATAATCATGGGGAATTAAAAACTTCCCTGGTTTGATTGGCTTTTTGCAAGAGCCAACTGAATTAAAAGAGAAAATATGTTTTACTCCTAAATCTTTAAAAGCCTTTATATTTGCTTGATAATTTATCTTATGGGGAGGTTTATTATTGGGAACACTGTGGCGCAAGATTAAAGGGCAACCCTGTGTTAAATAATAAAAAACTTCTCCATAAGAAGTGTTATAATTCTTTAATTCCAATTTGGATAAGAAACTTAAATGATATAAATTTCCTCCGCCGATGATTCCGATTCTTGATTTGTTTTCCATCCCCCACTCAGAAATTATGCTTTTTTAATGCGAAGCATAAAATTAATTTTATTATAGACTTTCTTATTTTAAAATATCCTTTCTTCTACCCGGAACTCGCAAAAAAGCTGAGCATTATAATTTCTGAGTGGGGGATTAAAGACCGTCCTTAATCTCAAAAATCTTGTTCCTCTGCTTATGACCTTTAATTAATCTTATATCGCTTTCTGTGATTTTTAAAAAATGCGTCAACGCTTCCATTGCTCTCTTATTGGCTTCGCCCCTTAAAGGTTTTTGTTTTACCCTTATTTCAAAACTGTCCTTTGATTTTTTAATGATTTCTTCCTTTTTTGAATCAGGAAAAACCTTAACTTTAATAAACATTGCTCCATTCTTAGATTAATAACCTATTCCAGACAAACTACTGAATAAAATAAGAAAAAAAATGAACCTTAAAAAAAATTGGCTTTCGGGGGAAATACCAACGCCAAAAACCAGGGACTTTGGAAATAGATTCTTCCATCGCTTTTTTGACCTGGGTATTGTCTTTTTGATTGTCGTTTTCCATCCCTCACCCTTTAGCGATGCATTTTAAATACACCGATTAATTATTTAATATTTTTCAACTTATTTTTCCCTTCATCCCCTAACGATATACTTATTCAAAAATGCGAAGCATTATCGCTGAAGGGTGAGGGATTAAAATTAAAATTTACTTATGTATTACTCTTCTTTTTCGGTCCTTGCCATACTGGAATTTATCGTCTAAAATATCTTTTTTTTGCCAATCCTTAATCCAATCCTTAATTAAAAATATCTTTACTTTATCGTCTTTGGTTGTACAAATAAATCTCTTTAATCCGGCATTAATAATCATTCTTTTACAAAAAAAACAGGGGAAAGTGTCTATTTTTTCTCCTTGGGCCGTAGTCCCTGAAAGATACATATCGCCGCCTAAAATAGCGACGCCGGCGCGGGCGGCATTAATAATGGCGTTTTGCTCGGCGTGGACTGAACGACAAACCTCATAACGTTGTCCGTGAGGAATATTTGTTTTCCTTCTTAAACAATTATTACGTTCAATACAGTCTTTTGTTTTTCTTGGAGCGCCAATATAACCGGTAGCCACAATCTGGTCATCCCTTACGATAATAGCCCCTAATTTATTGACGAAACAAGTGGAACGTTGGCCAATTGTTTTAGCGAGATTTAAATAATACTCGTCTTTACTTGATTTTTTTATATTTCTTTTCATATTTTAAGTTTAACCTTTTTTTATTTTTAAATCGTACAAAATTTCTTCTGCTTTTTTCAAATTCCTCTTAGCTTCATCATACTTGTGTCTTAAATATCCGGTCAAATCAAACTTAATTAATTCATTAATTATCTCTGTTATGAATTCCTTCAGCTTTTTTGCTTTTTCATCCTCCCCGTTCGTGACTAAAAGAATCATTTTGCGCACTATCTCTCCGGTCAAATCGCAGATTGCCCCCAAATAATCGTCATAATTCACTTCCACTTCTTTTATTAATTCAATTTTATTAAATTTTAACGCTTGCCAAAACAGTTTGGCTTCCAAATATTCTTCCAGAGCGGCTTTATAAGGACTGTTATATTCCAGGTTTGGAAATTTCTTGAAATAAGATTGCAGTTTCGTCAATCTTGTCTCCACCTGGGATAAAATTTTTTCCGTTTCAGAAATTTGATTCCGGTGTAAAGAAAAAATCGCCTGCTTGGCTTTATTTAAAGCTTGATTTGACTCCTGTATGACTAAAGTGCGAATACTGGCGTGATTTTGATAGTCTTTTTTTAGTTTTTTCCACATACCAACTTTATTAAAATTTACAAGTTATTATATAACGCAGGAAATTTTACTATATTATTTTCCGTCCGGCCAAAGCCTCGCCTAAAGTTATTTCGTCCGCATACTCTATCTCACTTCCTAATGGTAAACCGCGGGCAATTTTTGTCAATCTGATTCGGTTTAGCTGCGGATCTTTCTTTATTAAACCAACCAAATAAAGCATCGTTCCCTCTCCTTCAATTGTTGAATTAAGGGCAAAAATAATTTCATTGACTTTAGAATTTTTTAACCTTTGGATCAGTTCTTTTGCCTTGATTCTATCAGGACCGATTTCTTGAACCGTATCAATTAAGCCGCCCAGAACATGATAGACCCCTTTATACTCTCCTGTTTTTTCAATTGCCATTAAATCCTGGGGTTCGGCCACAATAGTGACGATTGATTTGTCCCTTTTAGCGTCTTGACAGATGGGACAAACTTTCTGGTCGGAAAAATTGAAACAAATCATGCAAGAACGAATCACCTTAAGTTTCTTCAAATAATGAACAAGTTTCTCTAATTTAACCGGATCGCTCTTTAATAAATAAAAAACAAACCGCTGCGCGGTTTTAGGTCCGATCCCGGGAAATCGGCTAAATTCATTTATCAAATTTTGTATTTCTTGAGGATAAAGCATAACTATTTAAAATTAAAACGGAAGTTCTGTTGTTTCTTCTTCGTCCGTCAAATCTAAATTATCTATCCTTTTTTCCAAATTTCTAAAGCTCGCCGTATCATTGTCAAAGTATAACCGAACCATGACTCCGGCTGGCCCGTGCCGATGCTTTCCGATATAAATCTCGGCAATATTTTTTTCATCTTCGGGACAGTGTTTAATGCTCCGGTCCATGCTCTTGCGATAAATAAATATTACTACGTCGCTATCTTGTTCTAACGAGCCACTTTCACGTAAATCAGCTAAACGCGGGATGGACGGCGTTCTGGCTTCAGGAGCCCGTGAAAGCTGAGAAATCGCCAAGACCGGAATGTTTAATTCCCGGGCAATTGCTTTTAACGACCGCGATATCTGAGAAACTTCCTGGACCCGGCCTTCATTTGATCTGCCTCCTCCTTCCATTAATTGCAAATAGTCTAAAATTAACAAACCCAAACCGTGTTCGGCCTGCAAACGCCTGGCCTTTGTTCTGATCTCAATGGGCGTGGCCATGGGCGAATCATCAATAAAAATCGGTGCCTCGGCCAAAATGCCAAGTGTCTGTCCGAGTTTTTCAAAATCTCCGTCCTCATCTTTCTTGGAAAGGTGCCCGGTGCGCAGTTTCCAAAGACTGACATTGGCTTGGGAACAAATAATCCTGTCGCTAATCTGCTCTTTAGACATTTCCAAGCTGAAAATGCCGACCGGAATCTTCTGATAAACCGCTACTTGCCGGGCGATGTCCAAGGCTAAACTACTTTTACCGAGAGAAGGACGTCCGGCCAAAATAATCAACTCTGAAGGTTGCAAACCCGCTAAAACATTGTCTAAATCCGTAAAACCCGTGGGAATTCCCCTCATTATTTTTTCTCCCTTATGAAGTTCGTCAATTCTTTCAAAGGCTTGTGCTAAAGTGTCCTTTAAAGGGACAAATTTTTGTTTTAAATATTTTTGGGAAATGGAAAATATTTTTTGTTCCGCTCTGTCCAAAATTT
>CAZCKV010000060.1:0-5129 GCA_964499385.1 uncultured Gammaproteobacteria bacterium
TTGGCCGTTGAAATATTTATGGACGCAAATAAGGTTGTCCTGGGAAATATTTCTTAATCCTCCGGACGTTTTGTTTGTTCCCGCTCATTGCCTACCCCTTGTTTGTGGAACTAAATCTGTAATAACTATTCATGATTTGGGATTTAAACGTTTTAAAAAGGCCTATTCTCTCGGTCAAAGATTATACACGTCATTTGTTTATTGGTGGGCGGTCAAATATGCCGATAAAATTATCGTTCCTTCGGAGTTTACCAAAAAGGAGTTGACGGAATTGTACACAATAAAAAAAGAAAAAATAACGGTTATTCACGAGGGTTATGACAATAAGAGATTTTATTTGATACAAGATCGGAAAAAAGCGGACTTGATTTTGGAAAAGTATAAAATAAAAAGACCTTATTTTCTTTATGTCGGTCGTTTAGAAGCAAAAAAAAACACGGCGGGTTTAATTAAGGCGTATAATAAATTGTGTACTTTGGATTCAAACGTTCCTCAATTGGTATTAGTCGGCAAACCGGGTTATGGGTATAAGAAAATAAGAAATCAATCTTCTGGTTGTCGGAAAAACAAAAATATAAAAGAAATAGGCTACGTTGACAACGATGATTTAGTTTTCTTATATTCCGGAGCGGAAGTTTTTATTTTTCCTTCTTTTTATGAAGGCTTTGGTCTGCCTGTTCTTGAAGCCATGGCTTGTGGTTGCCCGGTTTTGGCCAGTAATGCCGGCTCCGTTCCCGAAGTCGGCGGCCAGGCAGCCTTATATTTTTCACCAAACAATACCGATAGCTTGGTTAAGGCGATAGAGAGAATAATGAAAGACAAGGGTTTTAAAGAAAAATTAAAAGAAAAAGGATTGGAAAGGATTAAAGATTTTTCTTGGGAAAAATGCGCTCGGGAGACTATTAAAGTTTTTCATTCAATTAAATAAATGAACCCCGTTAGAAATTCTCTAACGGGATTCATATAAACTAATTATTTATAAATTAATATGACAATGGAAATTTCTAACGGGGTGAAAATCATTGGTCATCACAAAAATATATATTTTTTAGAGAAAAGCATAGTCAATAATCAACTGTCCCACGCTTATTTATTTTATGGACCAAAACATATCGGCAAAACCAAGGTGGCGGAATATTTTATTGCTCGTTTATTTTGTCAAAATAAAAAAAATCCCTGTGGCCAGTGCGTCAGTTGCCAACAAATCCTTAAAAGAATTCATCCAGATGTTTTTTGGCTTTCCGGTTCTCTTAAAAAAGAAAAAATAGGCATTGGACAGATCCGTCAGGTTCAAGAATTTCTTTTTTCCAGTCCCTTTGCGGCTTCTCATAAAATTGCTATAATAGAAGAGGCAGACAATCTGACTCTTCAGGCGGCTAATTCGTTTTTAAAAGTTTTAGAAGAGCCGCCTAAAAAATCAATCGTTATTTTAATAACCCGGAGTTTTAACGATCTTCTTCCTACTCTCCGCTCGCGTTGTCAGATTCTAAGATTTTCTTTCCCGCCGAAGAATGAGATTATTGCTCATTTAAGAGACGACTTTTCCTTGAACAAAAAAGAATCTTTGGAAGTTTTTAATCTTGCTCTTGGCCAGCCAGGTTTGGCCATTGGATTTGCCCGGGACGCAGAAAAGGTGGAACAAAAAAGAGAGTTAATAAGTCAATTCATTTCTCTTTTAAATAAAAATAGCGCTGAGGATAAGTTTAAATTAGCCGGTCTGATTATGGATTATGAACAAGGTTTGGACAATCTGTTAATTATTGGCAGGGATCTGATTTTAACCAAACTGGATATTCCTCCTTCTAATGAGTTTTTTGAAAAACAATTAAAAATTTTGTCCCAAAAATATTCTCAAAAAAATCTTCAATCTTTTATTGAAAATATTTTTCAAACTAAACTTTTGTTAGCCTCTAACGTAAATCCTAAAATAGCAATTGAAAATTTATTAATTAACAGTTTAAAATAAAATTTATGAGTAAAATCTCAAAAATAATTTTGATTGTTTTATTCATTTTTTTAACCGCCAGTGGCTGTATTAAAATAGAAAAAGGATCTCTTGACGGAGGCGTTTACAAGTCGGTTGACGGAGCCGGTCAATGGAAACAAAAGACGGTTTTGTTAAGTTTACCCCAAGAAAGTAATCCTTTAGACAATGTTGACACAACCCTTCTTGTTTTTGATCCGCAAGATACGGGGACGATTTATTTAGGCACAGAAAAAGACAGTCTTTTTGTCAGTTTTGACGCAGCAGAATCATGGGAAAGGGTCAGGAGATTGCCGCCAGGGAAAATTAACGCCGTAGCAGTGGACCCTAAAGCCAAACACATTGTTTACGTTGCTGTTGAAAACAGAATATTCAAGACAAAAGACGCCAACAGAACCTGGGAAAACGTTTATTTAGAAGCAATGCCGAATGTTGAGATAATTTCATTGGCAATTAATCATTTGTTTTCCAATGTTGTTTACGCGGGACTTTCAGACGGTCGGTTAATTAAAAGTGAAAATAGCGGAGACAGTTGGATGAATTTGCATAATTTTGAAGGAGAAGTGAAACAAATATTAATCAATCCCTCCAATGCCCAGATAATATATTTATTAGCCAGAGGAAAAGGGGTCTATCGTTCAGAAAATCAAGGATTGACGTGGGTTTCTTTAAAAGAAAATTATCAACGCGGAAACGCGGAATATTTGGTTTTTAACCCCAATTTTTCAGACACTGTAATTATAATCTGTGACAATGGTATTTTGCACAGTGAGAACGGGGGCGCGAATTGGAGCGAATACAAACTGGTCTCTTCCAACAGGGAGTTAAAGCTCTATTCTCTGGCAATTGATCCTCAAAACCCTGACATTCTTTATTATACTGCTAAAAAAACCATATATAAATCAGTAGACGGGGGAGAAAATTGGATTACCAGACCAAATCCAAGCAAAAGAGGGCCAATTAAAATACTGATTGATCCGGTTAATCCGAATGTTATTTATTTAGGAATGGTTAAAATAGAAGAGTAAAAATTTTGGTTTTTAATTTTTAAATTTTAATTTAGCTTTAGCGCCTATGGATATAATTGAATCCCATCAAATAGAATTTGGAAAAGTGATTGATTTTTTTAAAAAAGACATTCAGAGCATAAGAACCAACAGGGCAAATCCTGAATTAGTTAATCGCCTTTTAATAGAAGCTTACGGGACGAAGACGCCCTTAGAACAGTTGGCAACCCTAAGCGTTCCCGAGCCCAGAACCATTGTTATCCAACCCTGGGACAAAAATATTGTTAAAGAAATTGAACACTCTTTGGCAAAAGCGGACATCGGCACTTCGCCAGTGGTAAACGAGGGCATAATCCGCTTGATATTACCGCCTTTAAATGAAGAAAGAAGAAAGGGGTTGGTCAAAATTTTGCACACCAAACTTGAAAACGCCAGAAAATCTTTAAGGGTTATTCGTGATTCTGTTAGGGATAAAATCGTAAAAGCCGAACGCTCAAAAGAAATCGGCGAAGACGACAAATATCGTCTCTTTGAAAAGCTGGATAAAGTTACCGGTGAACATCAGGAGGAAATAAAATTAATTGGAGAGCGTAAAGAAAAAGAAATCGTCACGGTTTAATGAGTTTTCTCTAAATTTTAACAAATTTGGCATGTTCATTTTTTTAGCCATTATTGGTTTAAGCGTTTTGGTCTTTTTTCACGAGTTTGGTCATTTTTTAGCCGCTAAAATTTTTAAGATCAGAGTGGAAGAATTCGGTTTTGGCTATCCGCCGCGAATTTGCGGTTTGGTGCCGGTCAAAGAAAGACGGAATTGGTGGAAAATCGTCTGGTCAAAAATTTTAGGCCAGCGGCTTTCAAGTGGAAAAATCACCGGTTTAAAATTTTTTTGGGGCAAAAAGGAACCGCCAGAGGTAAAGACGGAAACAATTTATTCATTAAATTGGATTCCTTTTGGCGGTTTTAATAAAATTAAAGGGGAACTTGGAGAGAAAAACAGCGATCCAGACAGTTTTTATGCTCAAGTTTGGTGGAAAAAGGCCTTGGTCGCGGGAGGAGGGGCGTTAATGAATTTTTTTCTGGCATTTTTGATTTATAGCTTTTGCTATTCAATTGGCATTCCTCAGGATATGAATCAAATTAGCGGAGGAAGAGTTTTACATCCGATAGGCATTCAAATTAACATGGTAATGCCCGATTCTCCGGCTGATAAAGCAGGTTTGAAAATGGGAGACGTTATAATAGCTTTAGATGGTAAGAAATTTCAAAAGGTGGAAGAAGTTCAGAATTATATCAAACCAAAAATCAATAACATTGTAGAAATAGAAGTTAAACATCAAGAAGGGATAATCAGGCGGAAAGTTGAGGTTGTCCCGTCTAAAGAGGTTTTTAATGACCTGGAAGAATCTTACGGGGTTATTGGCGTCGCTTTGTCGGAAACGGCAATTGTCGTTTATCCTTTGTTTAAAGCGATTATTTTAGGGGCGCAAAGAACAGTTTCTCTCATTGGTCAAATTTTCTCCGGTTTATGGTTAATTCTGAAAAGTCTTGTTGTTCACCAGGAAATAATTGGTAAAATGTTGGGTCCGGTGGGAATTACCGCCATGATCAGCGAAGTGGCCAGGGTGGGAATAATTTATTTTTTACAGTTTTTAGGACTGCTTTCAGTGGCAATTGGCGCTTTTCAAATAATACCCTTCCCGGCTTTGGATGGCTCGCGAATTCTTTTTTCTTTTATTGAGGGAATTAAAGGAAAGCCGATCAATCGCCGCGTTGAGGCAATTATGGTTAATTTAGGATTTTATCTTTTATTAATGCTTTTGATTATTATAACGTCTAAAGAAATTATTCAACTGTTTTAAAGAGTATTGTCTGATAAAATCGAGCCGCTTAAGTTTCGGAGAAATTTTGGCGGGGATAAAATAATAATAAAAAGATATATACACTAAAGCACAGATATCACTGATAATAAAAATCAGTGAAATCAATACTTGATAATAATCAATAATTAGTGTAATCTGTGTGTTATGGTCTTTTTTTGAGCCAAAATCTTAAAACAAATTTTTAAAAATGATTGGCATATCAAATAAAAAAGCAAAAGAAAATGGCTCGCATTTGAAAAATGCATTGTCAAAAAGTGC
>CAZCKV010000061.1:0-5002 GCA_964499385.1 uncultured Gammaproteobacteria bacterium
ACTATTACTCCAACCCTTGGTCAAAGTAATGTTATTACTGAGCCAGAGCTAGAACCAGAATCCGAACCTGAATCAGACACAACTCCGCCAACAATTGCTTCCCATGATGATGTCACAGTTGAAGCAGCGGTTAGTGCCAGCGGTGCTGTCGTAACCTATATCGCTCCTGATGCAACTGATACAGTTGACGGCAATTTTTCGGCGATTTGCTCTCCAGTATCTGGCTCAACTTTTGCACTTGGTACAACCTCTGTAACTTGTAATGCTTCTGACGTAGCAGGGAATGCTGCAACCCCGACGATTTTTAATGTCATAGTAGAAGATAAAATCTCTCCAGTTATTTCAAATGTTTTTGCCGCAAACATTACTTATAACTCGGCAACCATTACTTGGGAAACTGATGAATCAAGCGATAGTCAAATAGAATATGGTTTAACCACAAGTTATGGGAATTTTTCAGCAGTTAACCCTATATCTACTAAAATCCATAGCATTGCTCTTAGTAATTTAGGGGCCTCAAAAACTTATCATTTTAGAGTTTTGTCCGAAGATACCAGCAATAATCAAGCAAGTTTAAGCGATTTTACTTTTACCACTTCATCTGCCCTAGATACAACCCCGCCTAACATACAAATAACTTCTTCCATCACCAAGCCGATTACAGGAGAAATTTTTAACGCAAGTACTTGGCAGGAAGAGCAGGAAGAAATTACTGGCACGGCGTCTTCTTTAAATAATGATTTAGATAGAGTGGAAATTCAGGTTCAAAAAGGATTAGAGACTCAATATTTAGATAATAGTAATGCCACTTCAACGCTGACTTGGATTGATTCTGATTTTCCACCCTGGCTTGAAGCAATTTTAGATTCCAATACTACCAGCTCAACAGCCACCTGGCATTTTAATTTAACAGTTGATTTATTAACAGAAGATAATTATTATTTTATCAGGTCCCAGGCTTTTGATTCATTAGATAATGCCCAGAATGCTACTTCAACCGTTGACTTTATTTTTGATGCCACGCCGCCGGAAAAAGTAACTGGTTTAAAAATAGAAGAGGAATATGATTCTTTGGATTTTACGCTTTTTTGGGACGTGGCTAATGATAACCTATCCGGGATTGACTATTATCAAGTTTGGGATGAAAATAATAATTGGAACAGTGGCAATACAACCTCAACTGCCGACGTCACGTTTAATTTAACAGGAGAAAATGGAACAGATTATTCTTTTGAAGTAAGGGCTTGCGACAAAGCCGGCAATTGCGGAGAATTTTCCGATCAAATAGAATATAAAATAGACATTCAACTTTTGGTTATTTTTGAAGATAATTTTGATGATGGAGATGCCGACGGCTGGACAGAGATGGGACCGGAGAATTGTCTTATAGGTACTTGTCCGGCCCACGCCTGGCAGGTTGATAGTGATCGCTATATGGTTGAATTAAAAGATTCCACTACCGACTATACTCAAACCTTGGCTGGCGATACTGCTTGGCAGGACTACCAGTTTGATGTTGATTTAACTTTTTATAATGGTGTTGATCGTTATATTATATTTCGTTATCAGGATAGCGAACATTATTATTTGATTAATTTTCGGGGTTATTGGGAGTATATGAAACCAAACACCCCGGCTGTTTATCTTTATAAAATGGTGCCGGGCATGGAAATCAAGGAGGGAAATTATTTAGCTATTTCACGTTTTCCCGGTAAAATTTATTTCAACGAAAACCAAAAATATCACTTAACTGTGGTCGCTCAAGGCGATCAATTCCAGATTTATCTGGACGGAGAGAAATTGATTGATTATATTGATGATGATAACCCTATTATTTTTGGTAAAATTGGTTTTGCTGTTTGGACTGGCCACGATAGGACAGGGAAGATGAGTATTGATAATGTAGTTTTAAGACCAGTGGTTGAGCCTCTCAATCTACCACTAATTTCCATACCTCAATTATCTGACGATTTTAATGATGGTCAGGCGGACGGCTGGAAAGAAACTGGTCCGGATAATGCTTGGAGTATGGAAGATGGCCAATATGTTTTAGAAATGCACAGTCAAAGTTTAAAAGCTGAGAGCGCGATTGGTGATTATAACTGGCAAGATTATCAAATTGATTTAGACGTGACATTGATAGATGGTGTTGACCGTTATATTTTATTCCGTCGAACTGATGATGAAAATTATTACTGCATAGATTTGATGGGTAAGTGGACTTGGTCGCCCAAATTAAGTTTAAGTAGAACTTCTACTCAAAGCGGCAACGACGGCTCTTTGGGTGAAATTAATGTTTGGCCAGAATATAATTTTAATAACGAAACCCATCACGTGAAAATTATTGTTCAAGGAGAAAGAATTAAAGTTTATTTGAATGATGAGACTATGCCACGAATAGATTATGAAGATAAAGAAACCAGATTAACCCGCGGCAATATTGCTTTGGGTGGCTGGACCGGCCACGACGGCGATATTATTGTTTATTGGGATAATATTCAGATTAACCCGCTTTAATTTTAAATTGATGATAAATAATTTTTTACAAAAGTTTGTTAAAGAAAATTCGCTAAATAAAGAAGAAAAAGAATATTTTGATTTTCATCAGCATCGTTATCAATTGACAGCTGAAATATTATTTTTACTTCCTAAAAAAACTAGACCTAAACTTTTAGATGTCGGTTCGGCTTATATGCATGTTTCTTCTTTAGCTAGTTTAATGGGTTATCAAGTCAGTGCCCTGGATTTAAAAGATTTTACAGAGGTTCCTTGGCTTAAACAAAGGGCGTTAAAATATGACATTGAGTTGCGTCAATGCAATTTATCTAAAGAGAGAATATCCTGGCCGGACAGAGCTTTTGATATAGTTCTTTTATTAGAAACGCTGGAACATTTTAATTTTAATCCGTTGCCGGTTTTACAAGAGATTTATCGCGTTCTTAGACCGGGCGGATGTTTGATTTTAACCACCCCGAATTTATTTAGATTGGGTAATAAAATCAGAATTTTATTTAATCGCCATATTTCTGTCTCTGTAGAGGAGCCGGCAGGCGGGCACTGGAGAGAATATTCATTATTAGAATTAAAAAAATTAATAGAATCGGCTGGATTTAAAAATTTCACTATTTCTTATTTTAATTATAAAATTCCCACTGATTCTCATTTTACAAAGTTAATTAAAAAAGTTTTAACTTTTCTTTTTCCTTCCCTAGACGGCAATTTATTGGTTAAGGCGCGGAAAAACTAAAATATGCGTTTAAGATTGATTTATAGAAAAATTAACATTTTAATCCTTTTATTTTTACTCTTTATTTGGCAGCCGGTTCTGGCAGCCAGTTTTGTTAAAGTCAGCCCAAGCGAAGTTAAGGATTTGCCAATAGAAACAAAGGTGGAAGTTCAAGGAACAGTGGTTGTCGAGCCGGGACTCTTGGGATTGCAGATTTTTTATCTTGATGGCGTTCAGATTTATTCTTATTACAAAGATTTTCCCGATTTAAAGGTTGGCGACGAGGTCTTGGTAAAAGGGGAAATATCTCAGAATCGCAGAGAAAAAAGAGTTAAAACCAAAACCAAAGAAGATATTATATTTTTAAATCATGGAGCGGATATTAAGCCAAAATTATCAGCAATCAACAATATTAATAATCAATTAGTCGGTCGTTTAATAGCTATAAAAGGATTGGTGATTGAAAAAACAGGACAGGAAATATTTATTAACGATGATACGGGCGAATTGACCGTTTATGTCAAGTCATACACTAACATTGATAAATCAATAATTAAAGAAGGGGACAAGGTTGAAATAGTCGGTATTTTAAGCCAAAATAACAATGACCTCCGGCTTTTACCCAGAGGCGATAAAGACATACAGGTTGTCAAAGAACAGGAATTAGCGAAACAAAATCAGGTTAAACAGATTGATTACCAAGCATCAGCCGGCGGCATAGGAACAATTGATTTTAGCAAATTAAAACCTTATTTTATCGTTAGCGCAATTATTTTAGGGGTAATTTTCATCACCCTTTTGTTAATTGAAAGACGCAGGAGAAGTTAAAATAGATTTTTTATTAAAAAGTTATCCACAATTTGTAGAGTTGACGTATATAGCATATATGCTATATTATAATTAAATTACATTAATTTTTATACAATAGAATTTTAATTTCAAGGTTCTGACGAAGTCAGGTTCTTATAATTAATATAAATTTTAAGGAATGGAAAAATTTAATAAATATGGAGTTTATTACTTTGTGGATAGTCAGAAAAAGAAAGTCCCAGTAGAAAATTATATAAACCAATTACCACAGAAAGATAAAGCAAAGGTTTTTAGATATATTAATTTTTTACAGGAACAAAAAGGGGCTCCTGGTGAACCATATACCCGTCACATTATAGATAAAATTCGTGAGTTACGAGTAGATTTTGGTAGAAATCGACATAGAATTTTTTATTTTACTTTTATTGGTAAAAAAATAATTCTATTGCATGCGTTTTTAAAAAAGACACAAAAAACACCAATAAGAGAAAAGGAGGTAGCCCAATATAATTATCGAGATTTTATTAATAATCAAACAATAACTTTAAAAAAATATGACTAAATTAACAAATTATGAAAAACATTTCCAAAAGGAAATGAAAAATAGGGGATTTCGAAAGGCTTATGAAAAAGAAGATCAGCGTCTCATGATTGCGTATAAGATTGCTCAGTTACGAAAAGAAAAAAGAATAAGTCAAGTAGAGTTGGCTAAGAAGCTCGGGACCACTCAAAGTGTTGTTGCCAGAATGGAGAGAGGAAACCAAAATTTTACTGCTGATAATCTTCAAAAAATTGCTGCTTCATTTAATCGACGTCTGAAGGTAGAGTTTGTTAAATAATTTTAGGACATTAACAACCCTTTTTATACTGTCTCATTTGTCTCATCCTTCGGCTTTACTCAGGACTTAAAATGAGGTTTTCCTTATTTGAACCCTGCCTCGCCGGCAGGCGTGGCCGACCGATCTC
>CAZCKV010000062.1:0-4891 GCA_964499385.1 uncultured Gammaproteobacteria bacterium
GCCGTACAACAGTTTAGCAAACTGCCACTTTCGACCACTCAGTCACCTCTCCAATTCAATAATTATATTACCTTTTGCCAAAAAGTCAAATTTATGATAGAATATTACGTCTTTTAATTATATGTACCCTTATATGACCATTACTTTAAAAACGCCACTCAGCCAATTAACCCGAGTGGGTAAAAGTTCAGCCAAACAATTGGAAAAAATAGGTTTAAAAACCGTCTATGATTTGATTCAGCATTATCCTTTTCGCTATGATGATTACAGCACAATCTTAAACATTAAAGATTTAAAAACCAAGAAATCAGGCACTGTTAAAGCAAAAATCAACTTGATTGCCAACCATCGCTCCCCCAGAAAAAAGATTGTTATCACTGAAGCCATCGTTTCTGACAAAACCGATTCTTTAAAGGTAATCTGGTTTAACCAGCCATTTTTAACCAAAACCTTAAAGTCCGGTCAGGAATTATATTTGGCCGGCAGGATTGATTATGACGAATATTACGGACTGCAATTAACCAATCCTTCTTATGAAATTTGCGGGGGTAAAAGTCCAATACACACCGGCCGCTTGGTCCCCATCTATTCCAGCACTTCTCGTTTAAGTCAAAAACAAATTCGTTTTCTTATTCGCCAATCTTTGTCAATCGTTCAAGAAATTCAAGACTGGCTGCCGAGAGAAATCAGAACAAAGTACGACCTGACTGGTCTTTCTTTTGCCCTGGAACAAATTCACTTTCCCCAAAACCAGAAATGGCTGGAAAAAGCGACTCACCGCCTGAAATTTGACGAGTTGTTTTTAATCCAAATGCGCAACCAATTGGTTCGTGAAAGAATAAAAAGCCGTCAAGCGGCGATGATTAAATTAAAACTGGAAGAAATAAAAAATTTCGTCCAAAGCCTGCCCTTTAAATTGACTAATGCTCAAAGAAAAACCGCCTGGGAAATTATCAGCGATTTGGAAAAAAAGACGCCGATGAACCGCCTTTTGGAAGGCGACGTCGGCAGCGGAAAAACCGTTGTCGCCGCCATAGCAATCCTCAACACTCTGCTTAATGATTATCAGGTTTCCTTTATGGCCCCGACTGAAATTTTAGCCGAGCAACATTTCAAAAATATTTCTGAATTGCTGAAAGATTATCCGTTCCACATCACCCTCTTAACCAGAGGAAACACACTTTTAAGAAATACGAAATCATACGAAAATACGAAAATAAAGAAAAACGAAATTTTAGAAAAAATATCTCAAGGAAAAATTAATTTAATTATTGGCACGCATTCTTTAATCCAAGAAAAAATTAAATTCAAAAATTTAGCCTTGGCAATCACTGACGAGCAACATCGTTTTGGCGTGGCCCAACGCGCCAAATTAATCCAGCAATCAGGGGTAGAAAAACCAATCAGCCCTCATTTTCTCTCTATGACCGCCACCCCCATTCCCCGTTCCGTGGCTCTTACTTTATACGGCGACCTTGATCTTTCAATCATTGATCAAATGCCTTCGGGAAGAAAAAATATTATTACTAAAATAATTAAACCGGAAGAAATAGAAGAGGTTTATAAAACCGCCAGAAAAGAAATCAAACAGGGAAGACAGGCTTTTATAACCTGTCCTTTAATTGACCCTTCTGATAAATTAGGGTTTAAATCCGTCAAAGAAGAATATAAAAAAATATCAGAAAGCGTCTTTCCTGATCTTAAAATTGCCCTGCTCCACGGAAAATTAAAAACCGAACAAAAAGAAAAAATCATGAAAGACTTCAGTGAAAACAAGACTAATCTTTTGATTTCTACCACTGTCGTTGAGGTGGGAATAGACATTCCCAACGCTTCAATAATGATCATTGAAGGAGCGGAACGTTTCGGACTGTCCCAGCTTTACCAATTGCGCGGACGAATTGGCCGCAGTTATCATCAATCTTATTGTTTTTTGTTTTTGGAAAACGAAGGAGATAAAGTTAAAAAAAGACTCCAGGCTTTGTTACAGGCAAAAAATGGCTTTGAGTTGGCGGAAAAAGACCTGGAACTCCGCGGACCAGGAGAAATCTTCGGTACTGAACAATCCGGCTTTTCAACCGATTTAAAATTAGCCAAACTTTCCGATGTCCAGATTATCAAACAAACCCAAGACGCGGCCAAACAATTATTCAGCCATTTTTCAAATCTAAAAAAATATCCTCTTTTGGAAAAGAAGATAAGCGAATCCATTCAAATCACTCATCTGGAATAAAATTCTAAATTCCAATCTAGATTGTCAGCAAAGTTGAGCTATAGCTTCACTCAAGCTTTTAACTTGAGTGATTTTTATTTTTGTTTCCAAAAAATCGCTTGTTGAAGGACAAATTATTTTTTTAAATCCAATTTTAGTCGCTTCTTTGATTCTTTTTTCCGCGGCTCTGACTCCTCTTATTTCGCCGCCCAAGCCGACTTCGCCGAAAACGGCAACTTCCGGGTCTATGGGTTTATTTTTCAAAGCCGAAGCAATGGCCAATCCCACCCCCAAATCTACAGCTGGCTCGCGGACTTGCAAACCCCCAACGATATTTATGTGCACGTCTTGATTAGACAGATTCAAGCCGCAGCGCTTGATTAGAACGGCAATTAAAAGCCCTAAACGGTTTAAATCAAAACCCGTTGATTTTCTTTGAGGATAACCAAAAGAAGTGCGCGAAACCAAGGCCTGAATTTCAACTAAAAACGACCTGTTTCCTTCAACTACGGGAACGACAATTGAACCGCTGATCTTCAAATTTCGATTGGCTAAAAAAAGTTTTGAAGGATTTGCCACTTGCACAAGTCCCTGAGATTGCATGTCAAAAACCCCAATTTCATTGGTTGAACCAAAACGATTCTTCGCCGCTTTTAAAAAGCGAAAATGGTGGGCGGGATCGCCCTCTAAATACAAGACAACATCAACCAAATGTTCTAAGGTTTTTGGCCCGGCCATTATTCCCTCCTTGGTAACATGGCTGATAATAAAAATCACGGCTTCTAATTCTTTGGCGATTTCTCTTAGTTTGGCGGTACAAGCCCGAACCTGGTTAATACTCCCCGCCTCAGAACCAAGCCCGTTTAGAATCATGGTCTGAATAGAATCAATAATTATAATCTTCGGCCTGAATTTCTTCAAATCAGCAATTACGAAATTAATGTCTGTTTCCCCTAAAAATTTCCAGTTATCCGGAGAAAGATTTAACCGATTCAAACGCATTTTCACCTGTTGAGCCGATTCTTCTCCGCTAACATAAAAAACCGGCTGATTAACCCCGCTGTTAGCGGGACAAGCCAGTTGATTGGCTATTTGTAGAATCAATGTTGATTTGCCTATGCCCGGCTGCCCTCCCAGGAGAATAAGGGATTCAGAAATAACGCCTCCACCCAAGACCCTGTCAACTTCTTCCAATCCGGTTTTTATTCTCACGTCCTCATCCTGATTAATTTGACTGAAATCTATCGCTGACTTGCCGCTAAAATTAATTCCTTTTAATCTTTCTTCTGATTCTTGTTCAGTAATTGTTCCCCAAGCTCCGCATTGCGAACATTGACCAAGCCACTTAGGAAATTGCGCTTCACATTTTGAACAAATAAAAACGGCCATAAATACTATACTTAAGGAGCTAAGCTTCTAAGTGAAGGAGCTTAGCTCCTAAAAAAATAGCTCCTAAAAATTTACTTTAACTTAATGTACCTCAACCGACTGGTGTTTTTGTCAATAAAATAGAGATAACTCTCGTCATCTGACAAATAAATGTCTTCAACGTCATAACCGCCCATGGCGTCTTCGGCTAAAAAGGATATTTCTCCGGTGGCAACGTCTATTTTATAAAAATCATCGCGAAGTCCTTCAGCTAATTCCGAAACCAAACCCGCCCCTTCCGGCAGTTCTCCGGGTACGGCGCAATAAACCGTGTCTCCGCTTTTATTAAACGCGCATTTGTGGGCCCAGGTGGCTAAACCCAAAACTTTCTTGTTTCTGCCCGTCTGCTCGCCCTGCGTGTCAATCAAATAAAGCTGGGGTTTATAACCTGAATCAGAACCATAAACGCTGTAAACGATTTTGTCTCCTTGAGGAGACCATTTTGGTTCAAATCCGCGGCCGTCAACAATTAAGGATTTAAAATTTTCCTGGTGCTGGCCAATCAAAAGTATTTCCTGCTCCCAGGTCCCTCTTGGTTCTCCAGTGGAAGAAAAAGCGATTACCTGATTATTGGGAGACCAAGAAACCACCACCTTGTCGGAATTATTTCCCAAATGTTCTATTGGCTTTGGCTGGCGGCCGTCGGCCTGGGCAATGGCTAACCAATTGTTTTCCGGATATTTGCTGAGTGATTTGAAGACAATTTGGCTGCCGGCCGGGTCCCAAGAAAAATCCTGCCAATTCTTGGGCAGAGTGTATTGCGTTTTTGTGTTAAAATCATACATCACTTTAAAGCCGTCCGGATATTCAATAATGGCTTTGTCTTTATTTGGAGCCCAATCAATTTTCTCAATGTCGTAAAAAACTTGCTCGGTTAACAATTCTTTGTTGCCGAGGTGGTCGGTTGAAAAAAATTGACCGGTTGTTGAATTATAATAAACGCTTTTACTTCCGTCAGAAGCCAAGGTTGCTCCTTTTACCGGCTCATCGGAAACGGGAGTAATCCAGGTCCTTCTTCCTTCGGCTATTTCATCCACTTCCGAGACAATTCTCTGTATGGGTTCAACGACTTCTTCAGGAGCTTCTGAAGGCCATTCAAGCGCGGGCAAACCTTGTTGAATCCTTTCTGAAATGGTCATATTTTCCCAAGATTCCTTAGTCGCGGGCAAACGAGGTTTTGTCTCTTCTTCAACCACGGGAGGAACAACCTGAACCGGCGAAACCGGCTTTTTGAAAAAAATAAAATAAAAA
>CAZCKV010000063.1:0-4873 GCA_964499385.1 uncultured Gammaproteobacteria bacterium
AGTGCGTGGATTCGTAGCCTATACTCCGGTTACGCGACGGTCTACAGGGGCACCAACGATAAGTTGTATGGCTTCTCTGTCCGTTGCCTCAAGGACTGATTCGACTATTTTGACAATTTGACACTTTACTTAACACTGATACCACTGATAAAAAATCAGTGATATTCGTCCAAATTAGTGTAATCAGTATTATATCTGTGTAATCAGCGTATCATGGCTACATATAATCATTTACCAGTGTATAAAGTGAGTTATGACCTTTTAGTGGAACTGTTTCGTTTTACCAAAGATTTTACCCGAGAATACAAATACACCATCGGAGAAAGCATTAAAAAAGAAACAATAGAAATGATTACAAATATTTATCGGGCTAACAGCAGTTATTCCAAAGCGGCAATTATCCAGTCAGCCAGAGAAAATGTAGAGGTAATTCGTTTATTTTTAAGATTACTCAAAGACCTTAAACAAATAAATCTTAAAAAATTTGTCCAGCTTAATGAGAAAATTGAGTCGGTTTCCAAACAACTTAGTGCCTGGCAAAAATCAAACGAGTGAAATATATTTGTAAAATATATTATCGGCCGGAATTGCCTTTTATCACGGTGAGGGCAAGTGAGCCATTATCAGTCCAATAATCTTCTCGCTTTAGTTAGAGTGAGGTATCCCTGCCTGCCGACAGGCAGGCAACTCTTGTTTTTCGCTTTAGGGAAGCAAAAGAAATTCACCCCGTTAAATAGCTGATTTATCGCTCCCGCTTTGTGGGATTTAACAGGGTAAAAAGATTATTTTTGCAGCAGAGTCTTTTAGCTGGTTACCGCAATACTAATGGTTCGTTCAACAATCGTGGCACGAACGCCAACATCTGATCTTCTCTGCAGAGTGGTGGTAATGCATGGAGACGTAACCTAAACTCCGGTTACGCGACGGTCAACAGGAACACCAACGATAAGTTGTATGGCTTCTCTGTCCGTTGCCTCAAGGACTGGTTAAATACACTGATACCACTGATTTTATTTATGATTTCACTGATTGATTTACTGATTTTTATCTGTGGTATCAGTAATTTAATCGGCGGTATCAGTGTTATATGGATTCTAAAAAACTTTTATGCGATTTGTTTCAAGCATACTATGACGCTCGGAAAAATAAACGTTCTACTATCAATGCTTTAGCGTTTGAAATAAATTACGAGACAAAACTTTTTGAGCTTTACGAAGAAATTAAAAGCGGAAAATATAAAATCAGTCCCAGTATTTGTTTTATATCATTTAAGCCTATTCAGAGAGAGATTTTTGGCGCTGATTTTCGAGACAGAATTATTCATCATCTTATTTACAATTATATCAGCCCGTTTTTTGAACGCCTATTTATCAATGATAGCTACAGCTGCAGAATTAACAAAGGAACTTCATACGGAATAAGGCGCTTAAATCACTTTATTCGCTCTTGTTCTGATAATTATAAGCAGGATTGCTATATTCTTAAATTGGACATTTTAGGATATTTTATGTCCATAGATCGTTCTATTTTATGCCAAAAAGTTGAAAAAATATTAAACCGTTTTCAAAACATAGCCGATTTTGATATTGATTTGATATTGCGTCTTATTCGTCAGGTCATATTTTACGAACCCACAAAACATTGTCGCTTAAAAGGAACAAAAGAGGATTGGAAAGGACTGCCTAAATCCAAAAGTCTTTTTTACGTAGGGGAGAATAAAGGACTGCCTATTGGAAATCTTACTTCGCAGTTATTCGGAAATGTTTATCTAAGTGATTTTGACTGTTTTATTAAACACAAGCTTGGCTGTAAATATTACGGACGTTATGTGGATGACCTCGTGATTGTTCATCAAGACAAGGAATATCTTAAATCCATTATTCCTATTTTGAGAGAGTATTTACGGGACGAGCTTTTTCTTGAGCTCCATCCTAAAAAAATATACCTTCAGCATTTTTCCAAAGGAGTGCGTTTTCTCGGAGCGGTAATAAAACCGTATCGCATCTATATTTGCAATCAAACCAAAGGAAATTTTTATAAAAAGATTCAGTATTGGAATGATTTTCTCGTGGAAAGACAATATAAACTTACAGGAGAAAACTTGGAGCAATTTTTAGCCAGTATGAATTCATACTTGGGGATTATGAAACACTATAGCACCTACAAACTTCGCAGGAAAATGTTGAGGCAAAATTTATCGACGTACTTTTGGAACTATGTTTACATTTCTAATAATTACAGTAAGCTTGTTTTAAGGATTAAATAAGTTTTTAATAAATTAGTCGGTTAGTTGCAATAGAAGTTTGAAACCAAGTAACTCTAAAATTTTAACAAATTTGACATATGGATGAAAAAAAAGGTTTTCGAAAGAAGGGCTTGGCAAAAAAATCAGAAAATATTGCCGAGTGGTATAATAATGTCGTTGTCCTGGCTGACTTGGCTGATTATTCAGAAGTGAGAGGCAGCATGATTATTAAAGCCAATGGTTACGCCCTTTGGGAAAAAGTCCAAACAGCCCTTGATCAAAAATTTAAACAAGACGGAATAAGGAATTATTATTTCCCTTTGTTGATTCCCTATCATCTTTTAAAAAAAGAAAAAGAACATTTGGAAGGTTTTTCTCCTGAATTAGCCGTGGTTACCCATGCGGGAGGGGAAAAATTGTCAGAGCCATACGTTTTAAGACCGACGTCGGAAACGATAATGTATAAAACCTTTAGTGAGTGGATTCACAGCTACAGAGATTTGCCTTTTAAAATAAACCAATGGTGCAATGTGATTCGTTGGGAAAAAAGAACTTATCCCTTTTTAAGGACAACAGAATTTTTATGGCAGGAAGGCCATACGGTTCATCAAACTGAAAAGGAGGCCATAGAAATGGCTTTAAAGGCCTTAAAGTGGTATGAAGATTTTTATAAAGAATATTTTGCCATATCCCCTTATGTAGGGATTAAAAGCGAACAAGAGAAATTTGCCGGAGCTAAAACTACCTATTCGATTGAATTAGTGATTCCCAATGGAAAATCCCTTCAGGCGGCGACTTCGCATAACCTGGGAGACAATTTTTCAAAAGCCTTTAATATAAGTTTTTTGAACAATAAAGAAAAAAAATGCCATCCTTGGCAAACTTCATGGGGTCTTTCTACCCGGTCAATCGGAGGGTTGGTTTTAATACACGGAGACGATTCGGGATTGGTGTTGCCGCCAAAGGTGGCAGATCCCCAAGTGGTTATTTTAGTTATCCCCGATAAACAAAAGCATGATTTGAAAAAGATTCAGAAATATGCAGAAGAGGTTTATAAAGAATTAATTAAACAGGGATTAAGAGTAACCTTAGACGATGATTTTAACTATTCTTTGGGTTACCGTATCAATGACTGGGAAATAAGGGGAGTTCCTTTGAGACTGGAAATCGGACAGAAAGAAATCAAAAATAAACAAATAACATTTGTGAGAAGGGATAATTTTGAAAAAGGTTTGATAGCCGTCAATAACCTGAATAAAGACATTAAAAAGCTCACAGACAAAATTCAAAACGACCTTTTAACAAAGTCGGAAAAAATGAAAAAAGACATGACCGTAGAGGTTGATAATTATGGGGAATTTAAAGAAATCACCCGCAAAAAAAAGGCATTCATCAGGGCTTTTTGGTGTGAGAATAAGGAATGTGAAGAAAAAATCAAACAGGAAACCAAGCTAACCACCCGCATCTTAGAAATGGACAAAGCGGAAAAAGATTTAAAAGGAAAATGCATTTATTGCCGTCAACCAGCCAAACACAAATGGTTGTTTGCTCAAAGCTATTAGTAGTATTATAATAAAATAAACTTAAGAGCTCGGCTCCTAAGTTACTCCTGAGTTAATTTATATAAATAATTATTATGTTAAAAAGATTTTTTGGTTTATTCTCAAAAGACATTGGTCTTGACCTGGGCACGACCAACGTCCGGGTTTATGTCCGCGGCAGGGGTCTAGTCATTGATGAGGCTTCGGTTGTCGCCATTAATTTAAGAAACGATCAGATTATTGCCATAGGTGACAGCGCTTTGAAAATGATGGGAAAGTCTCCGAGTTATATTTCCGTTGTAAAACCGTTAAATCATGGAGTAATCTCGGATTTTGAAGTGACGGAAAAAATGCTGAAATCAATTTTTGAGAAAGTTCATCGAGATGCCTTCACTTTAGTTCCCAGGCCAAGGGTTGTCGCCGCCATTCCTCTTGGCGTCACAGAAGTAGAAAAAAAGTCTTTAGAGGATGTCATTCTTCAGGCCGGGGCCAGAGAAGTTTTTCTCGTTGAAAGACCGGTGGCCGCGGCCATTGGCGTAAGGTTGCCCATCCAGGAATCTATAGGAAATTTAATAGTTGAGTTGGGCGGAGGACTTTCAGAAGCGGCAGTCATTTCTCTTAACGGGATAGTGGCTGAAAAGTCTTTAAAAATGGGTGGAGAACTGCTGAACAAAAACATCATTAGTTATGTTAGGGAAAAATTTGGAGTTCTTTTGGGGGACCAAACCGCCGAAGAGATGAAAATAAAAATCGGTTCGGCCTTTAACAATAAAAATCAAGAAATGAAGGTTAAGGGAAGGGATCTAGTTAAAGGTCTTCCCAAGGAGGTGGTAGTTAACGAAGATCAGATTAGGGAGGCAATAATGCCGTCGCTCAAGATAATTATAGAAGGAATTCATGAAACCATAGAAGTGACGCCGCCTGAATTAGTTTCTGATATCTATGAAAGGGGCATAATTCTTTCGGGCGGAGGAGCGCGGTTATGCGGTCTGGACAAGTTAATCCAAAAGAGAATCAATATTCCGGTTATTGTCACTGACGATCCAGCCACGGCAATTATTCGCGGGACGGGATTGATTTTAGAGGA